>OMVQ01000056.1 GCA_900314555.1 uncultured Eubacteriales bacterium
CTGACTGGTGTAATACATAACAACAGCCATAGCGTAGACAACTACAACTATGGCTATCATTTTCACTGTATTCTCATTGAAATAATTTGCAAACGGAGCTTCACATACAGCACTGAACCTGTCAAGAAATTCCATAAGCTCTATGCCTTTCTCCCAAGCTCCCCCAATCAGATATCCCAGATACCCGGCAAAGACTGCACCAAGTAACAAAAATACCATGGAAGGTTTCTTCTTACTTGTCTGCATAGGCACTACCTCTTCTTAACGGTTGTGGTAGTTTTCTGCTGCACGGTCTTTGTCCTGGTTGTTTCCTTTGCCTTCGTCTTTTCGTACTTCTCACGCACGGAAGCCTCCACCTTGTCATAATGGCTGTACAGTTCCTCACCACGCTTGGTTTCCACAACCCTGTTTTCCTCATCATAAATCTTATAATTCTTACCGCTGTCAATGAAGGTCAACATAGTCTTGCCATGATGAATGTCCATGATATTCTCCTTATTGATCCAGACATACCTTGCATTCTCTCCCCATGTTCCCGGGATTCTGGTCTTAACCGCATGATCATTCTCCTGCACAATCAATGTCTTACTGATTGTGACATCCGAAAGGTTTGTATTCTTGGATGCCGATACTGCCATCATTCTCTCCGCAAGATTCTGATAGCCCTTAATCCGGTTCATAAACGCATCCCTGTCCATGATAACCTTATGCTCTCCGGCTTCATCCTTTGCCCCTAGAACACCAATCGTTTCCAACTGCTTTAACACGGTTTCTGCCTGCGACTGGTTAATACTGAAATTCTCCTGTACTGCGTCCACACTGATACTCTGCTTCTCCATGGCAAACAGCCCGACCTTTTCAATCAGACCGTCCATGGTTGCACTGGCTCTCGCCCCTTCCGCAGTGTGGACTCTCTCGTTTCCCATTTTCTGACTCTTAAGGAAATCCATCAGCCTGCCAAGCTGTTTTTCATCCCCGTTTTTTAAGTAGTCATCAAATGTTGCAATACGACCAAAGCTGAGCTTCTGTATCATCATGTTCACTCGTGGCACTGCTTCCGTATGAAAGATAACTTCACTGAGACCATCCTTCTTATTCACATCAGGCAATACGGAATATAAAATTCCGTACTTCTTTGCCATCTTCTCAACCTTCTTCATATCTTTGGTTTCAAATTGCAGTACCTGAAGGTCGCCGCCCTTCATCAGAAGCTTTCGCATGGATGTCTTACCAAGCGATTTCTCATAGTCAAGCATTCCCTTCAAAAAGTCGATTGCCTTCTGCATGGCACCTAATCCTCCACTGCCCACCTTCATTGCAATCTCAATTCCGTCATAGGCTACACGGATAATCTGTACCGCTTCCTGAATCTCTTCTGCCATATACGTCCCTCCTTATAACACCGGTTCCCTGAGAGTGCATTTCGGTGCATACTGTTCGGACTGTTCTTCCTCTTTGGTCTCTTCGTCCTCTTCCTCCCGCCTGCTTCTGCTCTCATTGACCTTTTCCTTGATTTCCTCTGCATCTGCCCTTCTGACCTGTTCTTCCGTTACATCCACTCCATAAGCTGTAAGCACTTCCGCAAGACGGTTAATCGCCTTCTCCTCTTCAATCCGGTACATCTCAATGGATACCAGCAGATTCTCAATCTGACTCACCCATACAGGTTTCATGTCAATCATGCTCATATACTGCTCCATTACCTTTTCGGATTCCTGCTCATTCTCACAGGCAGCCAGTTCATCAATCAGCTGATTGGTTAAAGTCTTGTCTCCGCTTCGGAATGCAAACTGAACAACAAATTCCTTTTCTTTGTCAGAAAAGCCATGCTTTGTTTTACACAGACTTGTTACTGTCTCATTAATAATCGTTAAACCCATCGCTTCCTCCTAATAGTCCATACTGTTCTCAAGAACCGCAATATCAATGATTTCTTTCATCTTCTCAGCCGAAACATTGTTATTGATAAGTTCTACAAGCTGTGATTCTGTCAGACCCTTTTCAATGGCACTTCTTATCTGCACAAGCTGTGCCGGAACCAGATCGCCACTGGCTAACAGTTTCACAATATCCTGTCGGGACTTTTTCATAAATCCAAGCTTACCAAGCAGCCCGGTAAACGCACCAGCATTTGCCTTTCTGACAGTTCTTTCAACCTGCACATGCTGAATCACCCTGCCATTTGCATCTACCACAGGCAACTGGTAAAACACAGGAATCTGATAAGGTCTTTCTGCAACTGGCTTTTCATCAAATACAGTCTGATTACCTAAAGGCTCCTTACTTTCCTCCGGTTTCTCCGGGGCTTCCTGCTTTACTGTCGCACCCGCTGCTTTCTCAAGCAGCTTATCTTCCAAGGTATCAATTCGGTTCTGCATCTTTTCCATCTCCTTCTCTTTTTCATCTATCTGCTCACGAAGTCTTGCTATCGTAGCATTTGCTCTGTTTAACTGGTCCTGCTGACCGCTTAGCTCTGCTTCCGTATCCTCCAGCTTCTTTACAAGTCCTTTATGAACCTCCTCATCCTTCTTGGAATTCTCAAATACCTTGAGCTTTTTATTCAGTTCATCGTAGCGCTCCTCCTGAAACTGGATTTTCGCAACCGCCTCCTCAATCTGCTTTACAAGACCTTTGACATAGTCTGGTGACACATCAGAATTTGCCTGAATCTGTTTTACCTTATCAAGCATCGTCTGAAACGATTTACGCATCGCCAGCGGATTTTCTCCTTTGGCAATTACGGTTTCGATATTCTCCATGGAGATACCCTTCTCCATAAATTCGATCGCAACCTGTATCTGATAACCGCTCATATCATATTTGGTAAGCAGTTCTACAAAGGCTTCATCTGCCCCTTTTCTAAGGCACTGGGACAAAAGCTTCATCTGAGGATATTTGATATCCCTCTTTAAGTAGAGCTTCGTCTGTTCCATTGTCAGACCATATTCAATATCCGCTTCCACAAGGTCGATTACCTCCTTGCTGTACTTTGCCGCACTTCGCAGATTATCAATATAGGTCTTATTCTTAATTGAATCTTCTAAACTTCGTTCCATAAATACCTCCAAAAAAATACAGCCTATCTGTTAGGCTGCTTAATATTCGTTCTCTCTTCGGTTTTTTCAGGGATTCTTTCCTTATCTTCGGAAAGGCTCGTATCATCGCTTACCATATCTCTCCAGATAGTTTTCGCCAGATTGAGCTCTTTTGCAGAAGCCCGTTCCCTTGCAGTCACATAAGCAATCTGTTCCTTATAGTACGCCCGAAGATTCTTAATCTCCTCATAGGAATATCCTTCATCCAAAAGCTGCTTTGACAGCTCTGTCCACTGCGTGTGTTCTTCTGAAAAGAAGTTATCCCCATTCTGAAAACTCTTTTCCGCACCTTCTAACGAATCCATCTGCTCTGCAATATCAAACAGACTTTTGCACCTCTGCTTTGCCCGGTACACCCGGCTTTTGTCCGCAGAGGCTTCTTTTCTTTTATCCGTCAGATTCATCATTGCCGATGCAAGCTCCTCTACACTGTGTACATCATGCCGGACGAGAAAAAGATACTGCTGCTGAAGCTTTTCCATCTTCTTTATATCATCCTTATACTTCCATACCTGTGAGTAAGGACGCTTCTTCAGTTTCCCAACCCGGTACAGTTTTGCATAGTAGCGTTTCTGCAATCCGGTCAGTCTTGCTCTCTTATACCTTCTGACATAACACTTTACAATCTTCGGCTTAAACTCCTTATTCGACCGGTAAAAAGATATATCTTCCTCCGCAATCCTCTGTCGTATTCTCTCCTCGGTATAATCATCTCCCAAGGCTCTGCATCTTCTGTACCTGCCCATTCCCGGCGGCTTCACAGCAAGATGTTTTCCCTGCTTGATTTCATATCCCTTATCCCGAAGCAGTTCCATAAACTCCTCAAAGGAGCCAGCCTGTAATATACAGGCATCCAGATCCCTCGCAATCATCTTACCCCAGACAAATCTGCCATCCCGGTAATCATTGTATTCCCTGTATCGGTCCCGCTCTTCATCCTTTGACCCTATATCAATGGTGGATAGTCCGTACTCTTCACACAAGCGGTTGGTTATGGGCTGAATATCCCGCTCCCAGTCACCCTTCTCATACCGGTACTTTCTGCCATCCACAAAGCTGACACTATTGAATATAATGTGGGCATGAATATGATCCGTATTATCGTGAACACAATAAACTGCTTCATACTGCCTGCCCAGATATTCCTTCACAAACCTCTGCGTTATCTCATAGGCGGTATCAGGACTGACCTCACCTTCCTTAAAGGAAATGATAAGATGATAGCCCTGACGCTTATCCACCTTGCCAAATGCTTTCTTGGTATCCATCATCTGTCTGAAGGCTGTATCCGGCTGACAGTTCATCCCGCCAATCAGCCTCCCGTTCTGCGTCTTCTCCGGATTCATTACATAATCCAAAGACTGTTTTAAGTGCTTGCCATGAAAATGGTTGCCGCAGTCCTTCATATAAAGAATCTTACTGATTGCCAACGATATCCACCACCTTTGCCACAGCAACATTCAGCTTACGCATATAGGCAATAAGCCTCTCCTTATCATCCTTGGAATAAAGCTCGGCATTGTGGTTGTGGGTAATCTGGTTGATATTGACACCTATCCGGTTTACCTCATTGATTAAATCACGAAGAAGCTGCCGGACCTCCGGATAGTCATTCGGTTTCTGGGAAATCATAAGCCGAAGATACTGCGACTCTGTCATACCCGCCTGCTTCGCTTTCTCTTCCAAGAGCTTTGCTTCCTCCGGTGTCATTCTAAGTAGCTTACTGATACTGTGCTGCCTCTTCTCCATCCAATCACCTTGCCTTTCCACTAATGGCAGGCTGACGGATGTCTGATACCAGCTGTTTCACAGAACTGTCTAATCCCTTTTGATTCAGATTCTGAATAAACTGATTAGCTAATTCCTCTGCCAGCTTCTCAATTCCGGCTCTGTACTTTGTCTGGTCGAATAGCTTATCTAGTACGGCTTCCTCCTGTTTCAGACTTTCATACTTGCTCTGCTTATTGGAAAAGTCCACCATATCCTTCGGATTCTGCCTCTCTGCATCCATATCAAGAATCAGCTCATAATTCCATTCACAAACTGTATCAATCAAATCATCCACGGAAAAATCATCATCCCAGACTATCTCTCCGGGCACATCATCCAAATCTCCACGATACAGCCTTCCCTCTGCAAAACCCACCACATAGTCATGCCCTTCCATATAGCCAAGAAGCATCTCTGCCTCTTTATCCGTCATAACTATGGAAATCTCATTGTCCTTAATGAATGCCAGTAACTCTTCCGGCTGTCGAATCTCTGTTATGCTTACATCTCCTGTTCCCATTGCTGTAACCACACCTCCTTATCTGTGTTTTGAGAAACATTTCAGGAGCCTTAAGAGTCCAGAGCAAAGCCCTGTCCTCTGCCAGATACGCATTTTGGATATCCATCCAAAATACATCTGGTTAGGGGTGCAAAGCCCCCTAAAACCCCCAATAATCTATAGGTGCGTCACTTTTTGACTCACCTTTTGGAAAAGTGCGTCACTTTTTGACTCACTTTTTGATAAAGTGCGCAACTTTTTGACTCACCTTTTTTGATTCAATGTTGAGCCTGCTAAACAGGTGTGACACTTTTTGACCCACCTTTTGAAAAAGTGCGTCACTTTTTGACCTACTTTTTGCAAAGGTGCGTCACTTTTTGACTCACCTCAAGATTTAGCTTCGTCCCAACCAACCATTCATTGTAATCCTTATATCCGGCAGGAGGAGGGCAATCCTCCACATCGTATCCCAAACCATAATACTTCTCCGTCAGCTGCAAGGCTGCCTTTCTCCCCGGCTCATCACCATCCAGACAAAACTTAATGGAAGTAATCTGAGGATGCTCCTTTAGGAAAGTAGAAAGAGGTGCATCTGCAAGCATTCCAAGAGCCAGCTTGTTGGTCTCATAATCCGAGAAAATATCCACATAGCTCATCAGGTCAATCGCCCCTTCAAAGACAACCAGTTCCGAACTATTATCGTTAGGGACATTAAAGCCATACTCCTTATCATTGCCTGCCACATCACACTTAAAAGGCTTTCCTTCCCTGTCGAACACACCTCTCATACTTGCAAACTTCGTAACACCGTCTTTGTTATTACCCTTAAAAACAATGTTGTGGTAATGCCTGCTCTCATAAATAAGCCCCTGCGAAATAAAGTAGTCGATAACACTTTTACTAATGCCCCGCTCCTGATTCAGATACGAATAAAGAAAACAGTTATCCGGTGCCGGTACGGGCAGCTCAAACTTTTTGGGTTCCGGCTTTCTGCCCGGTTCCACCTGATATTTGAGAGGAGATTTTCTATCCTTCTCTTCAATTCTCCGGTATCCTGCAAAATCCAGAAGCCACCATACAGCCTCCTTTACTTCCATTCCACAAAACACTCTCAGGAAATCTATCTGGGACCCGCCATTCTCACCCTTATCATACTGCCTTGACCACCGAAACCAGTGGCTCTTATCATATATCCGGATAGAGTCCATTTCCTTGAGTGTATGGTAATGTCCCACTTTCTTTACCGTATAACCAAGATAAGAGGCAACAGCGGTCAAATCCACACTTTTTGCAATGGCTAATTCTGCTTCCGTAAATCTATCCTCCATCGCTACCTTCCTTTCTCCCGTTCTGCCACAAGACTGTTGGTAAAACTGAAATTCCTGTAATCACTTGTATAGGAAATCTTTGGATTATCCATAAGTCCTTTTTCCTTAAAGCTGAAAAATTCCTTATTATCGCCTCCTACTATCAGATGATCCACAAGTCGGATACCCACCATCTCGCATACGGAATTCATACGGTCGGTTATCATCGTATCTTCTTTACTCGGAAACAGATTGCCGCTTGGATGCGAATGAATGAGCATAATGCTCGCTGCATTTGACAAAATGCTTGCCTTGAGTATTTCCCTCGGATGCACCAATGCTTCATTTAGTGCACCAATACTAGCAAAGGTAACATTAATCGGTTTCAGATCTGATTGCAGATTGACTACACAGACAACCTCCCTGTCCATTTCACAGAGAAGCTCTCCGATAGTGGCTGCTGCTTCGTAGGGATTCTGTAAAGGAAGCTCCGAATATAACGGAGCCTCCTTCACAAGCTTTACTCTAACCACATCGAGCTTAAAGGCTTCTTCTGCTTCCATCTGAGATTTCTTTTCGATTCCCATTCGCATCATCCTCCTTTAGCTCAATCTGTAAAATAAAGTCCCCTTCCCAGGCATTCATAAGAGCAATCAGTTCCTGCACGGTCATCTCCTGCTCCATAGTCTGCCTCCTATCTGGACTTTCCGTTGTCATAAATAAGCTGTGCCTCTGCAACCATGCCATCCAGTCTCTTATTCGGAGTATCCGTTGCAAGTGTAAGTCTTCTTGCATCCTTATCATAGTGATATACCTGATTGGATAATCTGTCTTCCAAGGCAACCTGTCCCATGTTGATTTCGCTCACCATTTCCGCAAGCTCATAAGGGTCTCCAACGCTTGTAGATACTGCGATGCACTCATGCACAGACGAAGGCAGAATATAGAGGTCTGTTTCAAGCTTCATAGCCAGCTTATGGAGATTATCTTCATAAAGCATGGAGCCTGCACCATTAATGCCCCTGTCATTACTGATTACCCACATCATCTTATCTTCCGGCATCTCACCGATCATCATGTCTGCAACCTCAGCAGGCATACCGTCACTGATAAACATTTCACGAATGACATCGTTCATGGATTTGACGGTCGGTGGGAAAATACGCCTTGTGTTTTCCACAGCACACTTAAACAACTGCTCTTCATTCATGCCAAGCTGTTCCGCAAGATTATTACGAATCGCCGAACTCTGGATTCCATTCTCATCCACCTTTACCACCCAGCGGTAAATAATGGACAAATCCTGAAACTCTCTGTGTGGCATATCCCTAAGCATATCTTCATTCTGCAGTGTGTTAATAACCTGAAAGACAATGTTATCCTTTGCACCTTCAAGATTCACATCCCCTACCTCGGGCATTTCCTTGAATGCCATATCCATTCTTCTGGCAGCACTCTGTAACACCTCCTGAAGATTCTCTGTCTCAAGATAGTGTTCATACATGTGATTGATATACAGTGTGGGAGATACGCTTCTTCCTGCTCCGCTTCCCACTAATGTGATACCATCCAGAACCTTGTTTACCTTATTGACAGGCTCAACACGAAGTCTCATTCCCTGATACTGCTCCGGCATATAATCCATAAACTTCTCAGCCACGACTTCCTTAAAAATCTCGTAATTCATCATATAAAATGTCCTCCTTAATCTAAATTGTCATATAGAAGCCCTTCCTCGTCCGGGTCTCCATACTCTTTTACATCTGTTTCATAACCGGGATCATCTTCCAAATGGATAATTGCTTCTTGGGGCTGTTTGCGTTTTCTATATGGACAACCTCTGCACTCAACACCGGCAATCTCCTCTACAGTCACACCGAGTGCACTCGCAATCCTATTCAAAATCTCATTCTTAGGAATCCTGCTCCCGTTTTCATACTGAGCAATTCTCACATCTCCCCTGTTTGGAAAACCTGCAAGCTCTCCCAGTTCTCTCAAAGTTAAATGTCTTTCCTTTCGGAACATTCTAATCTTCTGCCCGATTGTCATTGACGCACCTTCTTTCTGTATGGACATTCCCGACAAGGCACAGGGCATAAAATTTCCAGCGGAACCCATAATTCCTCTGCTATCCTTTTCAGCTTATCAAGATCCGGAAAACCTTTATCCTGTTCAAATCCTGAGATAACTCGTTCTCCATCACATCCAAAACCGCATCTTCTCCCCAGTTCTTCTCTGCTGAAGCCTCGCCTTTCCCGATATTCCTTTATCTTTTCTCCAACCAAAGCTATCCCTCCAAAAAAATTAGAGGTGTAAGCTATTACGGCCTACACCTCATATAGATGATACTTATTCAGTTACTTCATCCTCTTCCTTCTTTTTCCAGAAGAAAGCACCTGCTCCTGCTAACATTGCAGCCAGACCAAGTCCGGCAAAAAGCCAAGGATTGAAGTTATCCCCGGTCTGTGGAAGCTTCGGTTCTGTAGGCTTGTTAGTAATATTCAGTGTATAAGTCACAACCTCAGGGGCTGCATCGTCATACTGTAATACCACCTCGTGAACAGTCTCATCAAGGATATACCCTTCTGCAGCCTTAGTCTCGACCACATAATACTTGATATCCTCCACGAACTCGCCATCCTTGAATACACCAATCGGAAGCTCTCCGGATTCCGCATGACCGTTCTTGTCAGTCACAAGTTTTTCAATCACATTGCCATCTTTGTCACGGATTTCAAACTCTACTCCGGCAATACCCTTCTTGGTATACTCGTCAGTCTTATCAATGATAATCTTTCCGTTCACAAGCTCATCCTTCATGGATACCTTCTGAATTTCCTTTGTCTCAGTCACCTCAAACTCCACATCATTTGCAATTCTGTATCCATAAGGGGCAATCTCTTCCCTTAAGATATACTTGCCAACAGGAATTCTGTCGATGACATGAACTGTTCCATCGGACTCCCAGCTGTAAACCACATTTCCATTAGCATCAATAATGGAAAGCTTTGCTCCCTTAAGCTCATGCTCTCCGGTAATATCAGTCTTGGAAATTTCAAGCTTGGTAGGATAGTTTTCAAATTCTGCCTCAAATTCAATTACTTCCACATCATCACCCTGATAAGAAGCATCCACATCAAAGCATTTATCAGACTTCACATATCCTGCAGGAGCTTCCATTTCCTTCACATAGTACTGTCCAAGAGGAAGGTCTGAAATAAAGGTTACTGTTCCGTCAGCTCCTGTTACTGCTTTTTCAATGAAAGTATCAGCTGCTACAATCAGTCTGCCATCAGCATCGAAAATATCTTCCTTTGCATATAAGCCGAATACAGCTCCCTCAAGAGACTTCTTCGTCTCGGCATCCTTCTTGATAACAGTAATCTGCACCTTCTGTCTCTCATTGGTTACATCCATACCTGCATATACCACTTTGGTATTCTGGTCGATATAGGAAAGTTCTGCTTCGATTGGTGTACTGTCAAGCACAAATCCCTCGATAGTTGCAGTCTCAACAAGGTAGTACTTGCCAAGCGGTAAATCGCTAATCATGGCAATTCCTTTGTCATTTGTGACAATGGTTGCAACAAGCTCATCAGCCTCATAATATACAGTGTCAAGACCATCCGGACTTACAATGTCCTCTCTTGCATAAACCTCAAAGGTGACGCCTGCAAGAGATTTCTTGAAGTAATCGAATACAAAGTCATACCACTTACCTTTTACAAGGTTAATGTCTGTCAGGAACTCTCCATCCTTGTTGATGATGATTGACCCGGTAGGAACCTCATCCTTCATAACAACGCTCTGGATTTCCTCCGTATCCTCTACAGTGAAGGTTACATCCGAAGCCTTAAGGTATCCGTAAGGAGCAAATTCCTCACGAAGCACATAAGATTCACCTACTACAAGCTTCTTAATCACATGCGCTTCCCCTGCCTTGGATGTCCAGGTATCAACCACATTTCCGTCCTTATCAAGAACAGTCAGTGTTGCACCGGAAAGCTCTGCACCACTTGTAATATCTTCCTTCGTAAATTCAAAAGTTGTAGGCATATTATGGAAGGTTGCTATAATTGTTGCATACTTCACTTCCTGTCCCTGATATTCTGCATCAAATTCAATCACATCATCGCATGATACATATCCGGCAGGTGCCTTGATTTCCTTCGCATAGTAATGACCCAAAGGATAATCCTTTACGAACTGGATATCACCGTTTGCATCAGATACTGCTACCTCAAGTAAAGTATCTTTCTCTACGATTACCTTACCATCCACATTTACAATATCCTCCGCTGCATATAAGCCAAACTCAGCACCGGAAACCGGCAACCCGGTCTCTCCATCCAGTTTTGCTACGGATAAATCAACCTTCTGTCTGTCATTTGCGAATGTCAGACTTTCCCTGATAACAGGAGTCTTATCATCCACATATACGAAAGTTACATACTGCTCTTCTTTGTTCAGTACATACCCGTAAGGAGCTTCCACTTCTACTACCCTGTACTTTCCAAGAGGAAGGTCTGAAACTTTTGCTTTTCCGTCCTCCCCGGTTACAACAGTTGCAACCAGATCACCTTCTGCATAATACTTGTTTCGGTTTCCGTTCTCATCTGTCTGCATATCTGCTGTGTAAATATCCTCAGCTGCATAGATTTCAAACTTCGCACCGGCAAGGGAACCTTCTTTATAAACAAATTCCTTATCTTCGGAATCTGCAAATAAGCCGCCCTTATATGCATCCAGTACCTCACCCTTCTTCTCAATTATAAGCTCACCCACAGCAGGAGCATTTTCATACTCTACAGTAATGATTGCTTCGTAAGTGTCAGGGTCCACTTCGTAGAAAGTATCAGTATCCACTTTTACTTCCACATAGTTTTCATTGAGCACATATCCAAAAGGAGCTGCCACTTCTTCAATACGATAATTACCAAGAGGTAATACATCAGGCAAAATCAAATCTCCATCTGCATCAGTAAAGAATGAAGTATGGACTTTCTTGGACGGGTAAGTGGTAATCATCTCCACATACTTATTGGTGTCCATATTGAAAATCTTAAACTCTGTGTTAGGAATAAGAACCGTCATTTTGGTATCTGCATCCTTCTTAATCACACGAAGCTTTGCTGTAAACTCTCTGTCCACAAACACTCTCCAGACCTGCGGCTCTGTCGGATGATTCTCCGTAACATGAACCTCAAATGGCTTGATTGTCTCCATGTTATGAGGAGTTACTGTCTCAATTACCACATAAGTTCCATAAGGGATAGGAATGGTTACCAGATGTCCCTTTTCATCTGTGAAAAGCTGTGTCTCTCCATTTGCACCAATTACAACAGGAGTTGCACTGTCAAAATCATAACCGCCATCTTCTTTTACGGATAAAGATGACTTAAGGTAAGCTGTAAAGCCTGCCTTTTCAAGTAATGGAGCTTCTGTATCATCTCCATTATCAGATACCTTAATCAACTGGAATGGCTGCTTCATAACCTGCTCTTTGGAAGTTGTGCTTCTAGATACCTCCGCAACAAGATCGCCTTCATAATCGCAGACTACATCATGCTCTTCCTCATCTAAAAGATATCCTTCCGGCGGAGTGATTTCCTTTACATAGTAATTTCCAAGATAAAGGTTATTCACTTCCGCATCGCCATTGGCATCCGTTGTCATGGTAGCTACCAAATCGTTCGCTTTAAATACGACTCCGGTTGCTCCGTCCGGATGCATGATATCATCACGGGCATACAAACCGTAAACTGCTCCTTCTAAGGTAGCATCTCCCTGTGGTACTGGAAGACCTGTTTCCTTATCCACCTTGAAGATATGAATCTTTGCAGTGGTTCTGTCATTTACAAACTCATGGCTAAAAGTAGCCTTAGCTGTAGTCTCTGACAGGTAATTGAAGTTGAAGCTATAGACATCGCTGCTGTTTCTCACATATCCATAAGGAGCCTGTGACTCAGAAATATAGTAGCTGTTTGCAATCGGTAAATCCAAAGAGTATGCTGCCTTACCATCCTCACCTGTAGTGACTGTCTGCAATGCAGTACCTTTGGTAACGATAACCTGACCTGTATAGTTTTTGATATCATTACCAGCGTATAAAGTGTATTTACCGCCATCTAACGGATTAGCAGTATCAGAGTCTTTTTTTAATACAGAAACCTCTGCCTTCTGTCTTGTATTCTGAATGGTTGCTGATTCATACTGCACTTCCACATTCTGGTCCTTGTACTCAATATTCACTGGCACGGGAGTAGTGTTGATGGTATATCCATCAATGCTCTTTGTTTCCGTTACCACATAAGAACCAAGATGAAGGTCTGTAAGAACAACCAGACCGTCAGAACCTGTTACAAGGTTTTCTGCAATCAAATCTCCCTTACTGTAAACCTTTGTACCATCTGCCTTATAGATATCAGCACCGGCAGTCACCTTAAATGTTGCTCCCGGCAATTTCTTTACTTCATAAGTAAAGTTACTTCCATTCCATCCGGTAAGTACCTCACCTTCCTTGTAAATAGTCAGTGCTCCAAGCTGCTCCTTATCAGTTGCAGTAAAGGAAGTTGTCTGACCTGCCTTAACAGTAAGTGTGTGTACCTTTCCGCTAATCACATAACCCTTCGGAGCCTGAATCTCCTTCACATAATAAGTTCCAGCTACAAGTGCCTTGGAAGTAGCTGTACCATCACTTCCGGTAGTAATTGTGTCTACCTTATTGGTGCAGGCACTGTCAGTATAGATACCATACTTTGCACCGGAAAGCTTTACACCACTTTCCTCGTCCTGCTTGGTAATCTTTCCATAACCGATATTCTCAGTCTTGACCTTGAAATACGCTGACACCGGGTCTGCTGATGGCTTCTCAGAAATAAACTCCTGATAACCGGACTTTCCGGTAAGCCAGAACACGCAGCTTGATGTTGTTTCCACAACTCCTGCTGTTGAATTCATGGTTGCCGTGGTAGCTGTTGTATTCACAGATGTTGTGTGAATCGTAACGCTGTTACCACTTTTCTCTACAGAATATCCACTGAGGGAAATGTCGAAATTTGACAACACGCCATTGGAATCGTTTAGGGTTGTTTCAAATCTCTTATTACCCTCATTCCACTTCAATTCATAAGTGGTTGCTCCACTCTTGGTTGCGCTTGCGAAACTTGGTCTTGTAGCATAATAGGATGCACTGATATTGTTCTTAAGCGTTGTATAGTAAGCGTAAGAATTGGTCGGATTAGGTGCTGATGCACATAACTTATTAGCTGCAGAATCATCGGAACCTGTTCCAAAAAGATTTGCCACAATCGCCCATACCATTGCCTGTGTTGCAATATACTGGTCGCACTGATCATTGCTTGGTGCTGTAGCTGAGTTACATCCATATCCAAAGTACAGACAGTATGCAAGCTGTTTTTCCTGTGCTGCTGATAAACTCGTGCTCGGATTATCATAGCTGTTCATAAGCTGACCACCATCAGCCGCCAGTCCAAAATTCATACAGTAAGCTGCATTGCCATCAATCATAGAGTACAAAATCTTACCATGATTGTAGCCTGCCTTTAACTCACTTACCTCCCCGGTATTCTTTACAGAAGCATTCCAGAAGGCAATATTCGCACTCGGACTTGCTGCAAATGCAGTTGTTCCGTTAGAGAACAATGTGGTGAACATCGTAAGAACAGCAAGAAAACCTGCCATAAATCTTCTAAACTTTTGTTTCACTTTTCATTCCTCCTTAAAAATGGGCACAAAAAAAGCAGGTCACTTTCATGGCCTGCAACTTTTGTTTTGTTTATTTGTTATCTGAGACATCGGAACTCATAGAAGTCAGTTCCATTTCTGGAGTACACACCCGCATATACCACATTGAACACCGGATTACTTTCCAAAAGAAGCATATCCGCTATGTAAGTTGCAATAGCGTCTTCACTTCTTAATGGCTGTCCGGAAGTCGTACTGGCTATATTTAAGTCAGTTTCCACAAACACACTGTAGTAGCTGCTCTCCAAACCATCATAGGGATAATACTCGTTATACTCTTCCTGCGTAATTCTGCCCTCTGCCAAGGCATTTGCAAGGTTATCCTGCGTAGTAATCATACCTCCTGCCTGACACTTTGCAATGGCAAGTGATACCACAGTACCCGGATTGTATCCTGCTGGTGTATATTCCGGCTCCGGGGTTGGCTCTGGTGTCGGTTCAGGTGTTGGAGTTGGCTCCGGTGTCTGAACCGGGGACTGTGTTTCCTCCCTTTGCTCTGTGGATGCAGGTGTTTCTTCTCTTTGTTCTGTCTGATTCTCTCTGTTTTCAGAAACAGGCTGATTTTCAGTATCATCCTTTACAGGAGCTTCACTGCTTTCATCTTCATCCTTATTGCTTTGGAACTCTGTTTCGTTTTCAGAAGAGCTTTCCACCTTACTTTCTTCTGCAATAACCGGCTCCTTGCTTTCCTCTGTCTCTTTTGTTTCTTCATTGCTGATATCTGCTTCCGTCATTTCATTCACTGTGGAATTACAGCCAGCTAATGTCAAAACTGCTACGGATAAAAGAATAATAAATAATCTCTTCATAATATCACCCATCCCTTTCCGTAAGAGGGATAGGCTAATGTGTTCCGTGCCTGTCCACTCTTACTGTGTGAACATTTCTATTTACACGGGACACATACCTTGGGTCTGTCCCGTACTCGATGCATACTACTCTCCTTCCATTATACACATATCTTCTTCATTCTGAAGAAATATTGTACCAATCTCCGGTTCTTTCGGTAATTTGCAAATGTCTTCATGTTACCGCCTCCTTCCTATGGTGTTCCTGCTCTCACAAATGCGAGGAACAGTCTGCCGACAAGTCCTAACAGCAAGAGGAAGACCTTTGCCACATTTAGGACCAACTGCAACGCATTTAATATCAGCCATGCGATTGCTTTCAATATAGCTACTAATACATTGCCAAATCCGGCTAAAAATCTTCCTGCCATTCCTATTCCTCCATTCCATCCATCAAATAGCTTAATGCATAATCTGAAATCGTATCATCATCCTGCGGTTCTTCTTCCTCTTTCTGAGAATCCATCCGGGTTCGTGAAATATAGGATGCAGTTTCTGCTTCATCCTTTGCGCCTAAGCTGATTCGAATGATTTCATCCTTTGCGGCACTGACTGCTGCATCAATCATCTGCCTCTTAAGATTCTCAAGCTCGGTTCTCGTAACATATTCCTGCTCGTCTCTGGATACTGTCACAAAAGCTTCCTTACCAAAATGGTCGATATAATACTCTGCCGCATCAATCAGAAACTGGCTCTTTGACTTACATACATCCGGACTCAATCCTGCGAGAACTTCATTGACCTTTCGATGTTGAGGATTCTTAATATTAAATCTGCAAGTATGCTTTACAATATGCTCTAATGACATCCTATCCACCTCCTATGCCAGCTTTTTCATCTTTCTGAGAGCCATCATTGCCAACTGTTCATAGCCCTTGGCATTTGCCTTAACATCCAGAATATAAGTAATATTGCTCTGTGAAAGTCCTCCAAACAGTTTCATAACTGATGCTCCGCCCCCTACAAATACAATGGGTGTTGTAGATAAGTTGTATCCATACTCTCTGATTGAGTTATACACCTTCTCACAAAAGGCTTCGATTTCAGCTTTCGCAATTTCATAATACTTTTTGTCAATCTCACACCTGCCAAATCTCATAATATCCTGAATAATAGACTCATCCAGTTCACCATTCAACTGTCTTACACACTGCTCATTGATGGTTCTCATACAGGTTATCAGTCCCTTCGGAATGGTTACACATTTTGATTCGTCCGGAACCTTATCTACAACCGGCATAATATCAATCGTCCATGACCCGATATCCACTATCAAGGTTTTCTTATTGAAAGTCTGAAGCTTATCCGCAACTGCCGCATAGCATTGTGGAAATACTGCAACATTTTCAATTACCACATGATACTTAATATTCTCAAACAGAAACTCGATATCCCTTTCCGCTGTAAGATACTTTACAAAGTCAGATTTCTCACTGCCAAATCGTGTCAGTGGCAAACCTACCGCCAAGAACACCTTTGCTTCACATAAGCCCCTTCGTCTTAATTCCTTCGCAACCGCAGCCAGAGTTAACAGATAAAATGTATCGTCCTCTGTCTTTGTGCTTTTTACTTCCTGTCTGTTGCCCCCGACCTTGTAATATCTTCCTTTATACTCGAGAACGCCATCAAATAATGCAGGCTCAGTTGTAATTTCCTTCACACCGGTAACGAATACCTGCGACGAGGTTTTTATATTACTCCAGCCGTGGTCAATACCAATTACTTCGATTTTGTTATTCATCGTCTTCTTCCTCCTTTTCAATCTAAATCTGAATTTCATTACTGCCTCTACTTTCCAAGGATTTTCTTCATACAAGGGAAACAATATCCGCTACCTTTGTTATAAGGACATCCATCGCATTCACTCGCCGGTTTCTTAGTCTCAGGTTTTTTCTTTTCCCGATAGCACTTATTATTGATGCACCTGTTATTATTTCCCCAGAAGTATTTGCATTTCATACAATCCTTTAGATCCCTTTCAAGTTTCTCTTCTGCTGACAACTTATGCTTATGCCGTCTGCTGAACTTTTTTTGAACCACTCCCATCCTGACTCTCCTCTCCAAGAAGAAAAGTCTGATAGAATTCCTCAATCCGTTTATCTGCATCACCTGCAGCTTTAGCAAGAGACCATGTCATCAGTAAACCTAATAAAGCAAATGCTATTGAAATAATTTCTATCATGTCTACATCCTCCTTATATTTCCTGCTAAAACAAGTTCAGTCAGGACAGCTTCTTAGAAGCATGTAGGTGTACTCTGGTTCATCCGAACCCCTCTATCGCCCGTACACATGGGAATTGCAGGCAAGCCACTTTCGTGTTCACGACGCTCTTTCAAATAAGAACTATCTCCTCTTCTGCCATTGTGAGGATTAGGGCTGTGCCCCATATGGGTTATTATCCTTCCGCAACATCCTTGTTCCTTTTACCAGATTCATAACCAACTCCTCGTTCTTCACTTCTCAGTCCATCGAACTACTAATGTGAAAGTTGTGTTTGTATATCCTCAAGGTGAATGCCCCGGAATTTTCACTTTACTCTCTCGAGTACCGCATTACTGCGGACCTGCAATTGATATTCAGTTTTTGTCCGTTTGTTTCGGACACACATATCATAAACCAGAAAAAAATATTTGGATATGGACTGGTTTGGTGTTTTTTCTCAATATCACACCAAAAACTGGTGTTTTTATTTATTTAGCTTCGTTTTATCTACTATGTACTTAGGCAACGGCACCGGATTCTCTTTGAACTGCTCCAGGTATGCCTCAAATATTTCTGTATTTATCAGTGCAGTATTTCCAACCTTATAAACAGCTCCTGCTTTCTTTGCCATTTCCATAATATGACTTCTGCTTATTCCATACACCGCCTGCCCTTCAGCTGCATTCACAAACTTTTTAAACACTTCTTTTGTGTCTGAATATGATTTATATGAATATCCCATACCTTAATCCTCCTTCCATAACGGATGCTTCATTTCCACAGGCTTTTCTCTAAATTGCTCCATATACTCATCAAACACATCTAGTCTAATAAGTACTTTACTTCCCTTACTATCACCTATCTTATATACTGCTCCTGCTGCTCTTGCCATCTCAATAAAACGATTGCGTCCAATATTATAAATAAGTGTTCCTTCACCTACCCTCACAAATTTACGTTGAATTAGCTTAGATGATCTTCCTACTTTCGTTAAGTGCTTCATATAGTCCTCCAAAGGTTCAATCTTAATTAATCTTATTTTGGATAATTGGTACACCGCACCTGCTGCCTTTGCGTATGCAACAATAAGCGTTTCATCTATTCCAAAATACTGTGCTGCTTCTTCATATCTTACAAATCGTTTCATCATATTGGATGCCTCATTTCCACGAGGCGATAATATAACTGCCATATATTCACCTACTTATAAAAATCATCTTCTACAATTCTGAATGTCTCCAAATACTCATCAAGTATTTCGGTATTGACCAAAACCAGCTGACCGACCTTATAACATGCTTTTGCATCTTTAGCCAACTCTTGGAATTTGCTTAAACCCATACTATACATCTTGGCTCCTTCCGCATATCTCACAAACTTCTGCATGTTTCTTTTATTAGGTGCTTCTTTACCTGTCATACTCATATCTCCTTTCAAATTTTTTCTCCATAACGCAAAAAGAGGATACTTTCTAAATTTCTTTAGAAAATATCCTCTAAGTAGTGCTTATCTTTTAATTTTGCTTTTCAATAAGATTGTAAATCCTTGTACACTCTTTGTTATGACTATTGCTTTTGATGGTCAAAATAATGGTCAAATGACCACCCCATACCCTTCAAACCCGCATAAATACTGGATTTTTTAGGTTGTGCTTCGCATTGTTGGAAACAACAACACATCTCTAATCGCAGGTGAATCTGTTAATAACATCACAAGTCTGTCTATTCCATATCCTATACCACCTGTTGGAGGCATACCGATTTCAAGAGCATTTAAGAAGTCCTCGTCTGTGTGGTTAGCTTCTTCATCACCGGCATCTGCGGCAGCATCCTGAAGTTTGAATCTCTCTCTCTGGTCGATAGGATCATTTAATTCTGAATATGCGTTACACATTTCCCATGTGTTAATAAATAATTCGAAACGCTCAACTTTCTCTGGATCGTCAGGTTTCATCTTAGTAAGTGGTGAAATTGCGATTGGATGATCCATAATAAATGTTGGCTGAATTAAGTTCTTTTCACAGAATTCCTCGAAGAATAAATTGATGATGTCACCTTTAGTATGGCGTTCTTCATATTCGATATGATTTTCATCAGCAATCTTCTTAGCTTCTTCGTCTGTCTTAACTGTATCAAAATCAATTCCTGTATATTTCTTAATTGCATCATTCATTGTAAGACGTTCAAATGGCTTACCAAGGTCGATTTCAATTCCGTTATATGTTATCTTTGTTGTTCCGCAGACTTTTTCTGCAAGGTAACGGAACATACTCTCTGTGAGTTCCATCATTCCGTTGTAATCTGTATACGCCTGATATAATTCCATAAGTGTGAATTCTGGGTTATGTCTTGTATCTACACCCTCGTTACGGAATACTCTGCCGATTTCATATACTCTTTCTAAGCCACCGACAATAAGTCTCTTTAAATATAATTCAAGAGAAATACGAAGTTTTACGTCTTCGTCTAATGCATTATAATGTGTCTCGAAAGGTCTGGCTGCTGCACCACCTGCATTTGACACAAGCATTGGTGTCTCAACCTCCATAAAGTCTCTTGCATCTAAGAAATTACGGATTTCTTTAATGATTTTCGAACGCTTAATAAATGTCTCCTTTACCTCTGGATTCATAATTAAGTCTGTATATCTCTGTCTGTATCTTAAGTCTGTATTAGTCATTCCATGATATTTCTCTGGAAGAATCTGAAGACTCTTCGATAACATTGTAATATTTGATGCATGAATTGAGATTTCGCCTGTCTTCGTTCTGAATAAGAAACCCTCTACACCAAAGATATCACCGATATCTGATTTCTTAAAATCTGCGTATTTATCTTCACCAACAGAATCTCTGGCAACGTATACCTGAATATTACCTTTAAGGTCCTGAATATTACAAAATGATGCTTTACCCATTACACGTTTGAACATCATACGTCCGGCTATTGAGACATTAATAGGAGCTGCATCCATAATAGCTCTTCTCTCGTTGTAATCCTGATTGATTGCATCTCTTGCCTGCTGCTCGTCAAGACCATCAACATTTACTTTCTCTCTTCCGGCTAAAATCTCTGTTTCATGAGCTTCGTATTCTGCCTTAGCATCTGCTGTGTGATATGTTACGTCATATTTTGTTATCTCAAATGGGTTCTTACCATTTGCCTGTAAATCTGCTAATTTCTCTCTTCTGACTTTTAATAACTGGTTGATGTCCTGTTCTTGTGTGTTATTCTTTTGTTGTGCCACAACTTCCACTCCTTCTATCTCATCTCATTTCTACTATTCTTCTACATTTCTCTGGATATCAAGAATCTCGTACTGTGAAATTCCTGCCTGTGTTTCAACATCTACTATTTCTCCGACTTTGCAGCCAATTAAAGCCTTACCTAATGGTGATTCATTAGAAATCTTATTATTAAGACTGTCTGCTTCTGTTGAACCTACAAGGTTAAATTCTAATTCTTCATCATATTCTATATCGAATAATTTAACTTTACAGCCTACGTTGATTTTCTCTAAGTCTATTTCGTCTTCGTCTACAACTTCAGCATTCTTAAGAATCTTCTCGATTTCTTCGATTCTCTTCTCGATATGTCCCTGCTCTTCTTTAGCAGCATCATATTCTGCATTTTCTGACAAGTCACCCTGTTCTCTTGCTTCTTTAATCTTGTCAGCAATTTCTTTTCTTCTGACAACTTTTAAATTCTCAAGTTCACTTTCTAATTTTTTTAATCCTGAATAAGTTAATATATTTTTTTTATCTGACATTTTTCCGCGCCCTTCCTGAACAATTTCATATACTAAACAAGGATTATATCCTAAACATTTGCCAATGTCAAGGTCGTGTCCTTGTATTATATTTACAATATATTTCTGCTTTAATTACTACGTTTCCATATCATATAAATATATTGATATATCATATTTTTACTTTATCTGCTAAGTTTACATATCTATAAGTATATTGATATGTCATATTTTACTTCATTTACTAAGTTTACATATTACATTAGGTATGTTGATACATTTACAATTATATTTACAACTATCTGCTATACCTAAATAAATTTCTCAATCAGCTCTGCTAATTCATCATAACTTTCTGTCTGGTTTACAATATTTCTTATATTAGATGAATGTGGCATACCGGTTGTATACCATGCTACGTGTTTTCGCATTTCACGAATTCCCGTATATTCGCCTTTATATTTAATAAGAAGTCCTGCATGTCGTAAAATCATTTCTTTGACTTCCTGTCTGCTAGGTGGTTCATTAATTATACCTTTTTCAAAATAATCGGCTATGTCTCTGAATATCCATGGATTACCTCTTGCGGCTCTTCCAATCATTATTCCGTCACAGCCTGTTTCCTCATAGATTCTCTTCGCATCTTCTATGCCTCTTATATCACCATTTCCGATTACAGGAATACTTACATTTCGCTTTACATCAGCTATGACTTTATAGTCTGCATTTCCTGAATAATACTGTTCTCTGGTTCTTCCATGAACAGCTATTGCAGACACTCCACAGCTTTCCGCTACTTTTGCAATCTCCACCGCATTTACATTCTGCTCGTCGAAGCCCTTTCGAATCTTGATGGTTACAGGTCTGTCTACTTTCGATACAATGTTTGTAAGTATTTCTTCGACTAACTTTGGATTCTTCATAAGAGCACTGCCCTCATGATTATTAACAATCTTAGGAACAGGACATCCCATATTTATATCGATTATGTCAAATGTCCTCTCTTCGCAGAGTTTTCTTGCCATATTGCCCATTATCTCAGGATCAGAGCCAAATAACTGTACTGCTATCGGGTTCTCTGATTCATTGGTTTCTAACAGAGGTTCAGTGTTTTTGTTCTTATATAAAATAGCTTTTGCACTGACCATTTCCGTATACAGAAGTCCACAGCCCATCTCTTTGCAAAGTATTCGATATGGTAAATCTGTTACACCCGCCATAGGAGCAAGTGCTATATTGTTTTTAATTTCTACATTTCCTATCTTCATCTGTAAATTACCTATGAAATACCTTTGACTCTGTTATAAATGAGTCGAAGTCCCTTAAGTGTAAGGTTGCTGTCATAAATATCGATTTTATCCGTAGAATCCGCAATGATTTTACCAAGTCCGCCTGTGGCTACTACTTTGATTCTATCGTCATCGGCTTCTTCTTTAATCTTATCGATTATATATTCTGTCTGACCGATGTATCCATATACAAGTCCTGCCTGCATACTTGAAATAGTATCTTTAGCAAGTATTGAATCAGGTTTCCTAATATCTATTGCCGGTAACTTTGCTGTATCTTCCCACAATGCCTTTGCACATATCTTGATTCCCGGCGATGTAATACCCGCTGCAAATGCACCATCTTCGGTTATATAATCGTATGTTGTTGCTGTTCCGAAATCTATAACGATAACAGGTCCGCCATACAATTCATATCCGCCTACTGCATCTACGATTCTGTCTGCACCTATCTCCGGCGCATTTCCGGTTACAAGTTTAATTCCTGTCTTTATGCCCGGGCCTACGATAATTGGCTTTTTGTTAAGATATTTAACCACTGCATTTTCAAATGAATGCATTACATCAGGAACAACTGATGATATAATTACATCTTTAATCTTACTAAGTTCAATCTTTCTGCTGTTTAGAAGATTCGTAATTAACATACCAAATTCATCTGAAGTTCTCTGTATCTTTGTTGTTATTCTGAATGTTGCTGTTATATCTTCATTTTCAAATACCCCAAGTGTTATGTTTGTATTTCCTATGTCTACAACTAATAGCATCTTCTTTCTCCATTTCCTGATTATTCACATTCGCCTAACACGAATATCTTATAGAATGTCTCTAATGATTCTAATAAATCTCTTTTCTCTGTCTGCAGCTGTTTAATCTTTAAGCCACAGCCGATATCATCAAAAGTAACGTCATAATCATCACACATTACTTTGAATTCTAATGTTCCGTCCTCTGTAAATTCCAGAGTAATAATTCCTCCGATGTCCTCTGTAAATAATACGCACATTATCTTCAGTTCATCTTTAATACTATCCGGTAATTTATCAAAATCAGGATTAAAATAATATTTCTGCTCATATGAGTTTGCTCCGCAAAGCACCATATTTTCTCCCATATTCAAAAGTCCTTCCACATTTACTTATTTACTTATTTAATTATATGTTCTATATCATCTGACAATATATCACACAAAATATTTATAGTATTTATTTAACGGTAAATCATAACATTTGCCCTAATATATGTTCTATCGCCACAATGCAATAAAACTGATTATCATCATTACTAATAGGAATATTCCTGCTATGAATAGTGCAATGGTTTTAGCAATCTCTCTTCGCTGGTAGTATTTTACTCCCATACACAGATTAAGTATTGATGCGAATAAAAATTCTACCGTAAATGCTTTCTCGTATTTAGTCTGGTCAATAAAGATTACTATTGCAGTAATTATAGCTCCGATTCCCATAATGATATTAATGGTGTCATATATTCCTGATGAGTGCAGGTTTCGTCTGCGTCTGTCACTTTTCGAACTATCCTTTTTCATCTTTACCTCCTTTTACCTTACATATTCTAATATGTACTTGGTTTAAGAGTCGCTGCCATTATTGCCTTGATTGAATGCATTCTGTTCTCTGCTTCATCAAACACTACAGACTGTGGTGATTCGAACACTTCGTCTGTTACTTCCATTTCTTTTATACCGAATTTCTCATATATTTCCTTGCCGATTTTAGTCTTAAGGTCGTGGAAAGCTGGGAGACAATGCATAAATATTGCTGTATCTTTTGCATTTGCCATGGCATTTTTATTAACCTGATATGGCATTAATGCATTAATTCTCTCTTCCCATACGCTTTCGTCCTCGCCCATTGATACCCATACGTCAGTATAGATAATATCGGCATCTTTTGTTCCTTCTTCTACGCTTTCAGTAAGCACAATGCTTCCGCCTGAATCTTTGGCATATTCTTTACAGATTGCCACTAATTCTGCATCAGGGAAATATTCCTTAGCTGTACAAGCTACGAAATTTAAACCTAATTTAGAGCAGGCTATCATAAGTGAATTACCCATATTATATCTTGCATCGCCCATATATACGAATTTTAATCCGGCTAATTTACCGAATTTCTCTTTAATTGTTAACATATCAGCTATCATCTGTGTTGGATGGTATTCATTAGTAAGACCATTCCATACAGGAACTCCTGCATATTTAGCAAGTTCTTCTACTATATCCTGTCCAAATCCTCTGTATTCAATACCATCAAACATTCTTCCAAGAACTCTTGCAGTATCAGGAATACTTTCTTTCTTACCAATCTGTGAACCTGTAGGGTCAAGATATGTTGTTCCCATACCAAGGTCGTGTGCAGCTACTTCAAATGAGCAACGTGTACGTGTGCTTGTCTTTTCAAATATTAATGCTACATTCTGACCTCTGTAGTTATCTACTCTTAATCCCTTTTTCTTCTTCTCTTTAAGTTCTGCTGACAAATCTATAAGATATTCTATCTCTTCTTTTGAAAAATCGCGTAATGTTAAGAAATTTCTTCCCTGTAAATCTATTTTCTTCATCTTAGTCTCCATTCTGCAGACGCATTATATTAAATCCTCTTTTGTGGCATCTGCGACACGTAAAATAAATATTTATATTCATTTACTAATAATACTTAATTTTTCCTAATAAGTCAAATAGCAAGACTCACCTATTTACAGAAAATATCAAATATTTTCATTCAATAGCTAAGTCCTGCTATTATGATTAATCTAAATTATTGTTTAGATTCTATAATCTTTTAAATACTTTTAAATAAATTATTTCTGATTACTGGTCTTTAACAACTTCTGAAAGTGTCTTAATGCTGCCTGCTAATCCCTGAATCTCAGATGGAATAATAATCTTTGTAGCTTTACCATCTGCTGCCTTAGCAAATGCTTCTAAGCTCTTAATCTGTAATACAGATGCATCTGCACCTGCTTCTTTAATAGCTCTGATACCATCTGCGTTAGCGTTCTGAACAGCTTTAATAGCTTCTGCCTGACCTTCTGCTTCACGAATTGTAGCTTCTTTCTTAGCTTCTGCTTTAAGAATTGCTGCTTCTTTCTCAGCTTCTGCTGCAAGGATAACTTCTGATTTCTTACCTTCTGCAACAAGGATTGTAGATGTCTTCTCACCTTCTGCTCTAAGAATTGCTTCTCTTCTTTCACGTTCAGCTTTCATCTGTTTCTCCATTGCATCCTGAATAGCTGCAGGTGGAATGATGTTCTTAAGCTCTACTCGTTTAACTTTGATACCCCAAGGGTCTGTTGCAACGTCTAATGATACTCTCATCTTATCGTTGATTGTCTCTCTTGATGTAAGTGTCTGGTCAAGTTCGAGGTCACCGATGATATTTCTAAGTGTTGTTGCTGTAAGATTTTCAATAGCCATAATTGGATTCTCAACACCATATGCGAAACACTTAGGGTCTGTTATCTGATAGAATACAACTGTATCAATTCTCATTGTTACATTATCTTTTGTGATAACGGGCTGTGGTGCGAAATCAACTACCTGCTCTTTTAATACAACTCTTCTTGCAATGTTATCGATGATTGGCACCTTAAAATGTAAACCTACTGACCATGTACATTTGTACCCGCCTAATCTTTCAATTACAAATGCCTGTGTCTGTGGAACGACTTTAACACATGAAATAATAAGTACAAGAATTACTATTATTATAATGGCAAATATCCATCCACCTATGCTGCCTGCTGCTAAAATTACTGAATTCATATTCTTCCTCCATTCACATTTTTGTTTTGTATGATTCAGATATTTAATATCTAAATCACAATTAACCCGATTGTAATATGCTTATACAATCTTATATGTTATATTGATTTTTCAACAATCAACTTAACACCATTTACTTCTACCACCTTAACAATCTCTCCTTCTTTAATCATCTTACCATCAACTGATTTAGCTAACCAGATTTCTCCCTCTATCTTAGCTTCGCCGATATTATTCTCATCAATAATAGGCTTAGTAACTACTGCCGTCTTACCTACCAGTTCATCTACATTTGTCTTTAATGTATTCTTCCCAAGATATTTTACCGCTATCGGTCTTGTAAGCACTAACGTTATAAATGATACAAATACAAATAACATTACCTGTACGATAACTTCTGCTCCTGCTAATGCTGCAATTATTGCTGTGACTGCACCAATAGCAAACCATATGGTTGTTAGACCTAATGTAAAGATTTCAATTACCAGCAAAACAAGAAAAATAATCAGCCAATATATTGCTTCCATATCTTCACCCTTGATTTTAATCCTTTCCTGAAAATCTTAATTTTTAAAGTATCTTTGTTAATAATAATCTATTTTCAATTATTTTACAAGTGATAATGCTTTTTATAGACCTTTCTAACGTATGATATTATGCACGTTAGAAGATACTAAAAATTTGCACATATATAATAGAATCAAATCATCTGTATCAAGCAAATTTGCATATATAAATATCGAAACTTTTGTAATAATTGCTAATTTGTAGATATCTTTTTCGGCTCTTTTTATTATTTGAGTTCATTCAATGCCATACACTTAAAACGAGATGGCCGTCTATGACACACACTTGATTTATGACGTATCGTGTGCAAGTTAATGCCGTCTGATGCAAAAGGGCGGTGCAGTAAATCACTGTTTGAACGAAGTGAGTTTGATTTACTGCACCGTAATAATCTTTGCAGAAGACGGCATTTACTTGCACTAGATTAAGGAATTATGAAAGTGTGTGTCATAGACGTACATCTCGTCGTAAGTGTATGTCTGTTGAACGTACACAAAATCTGAGCCGATAAAAGATATCTTACAAATTTACGCAATTCTTACAAGGTGTTTCGATATTTATATCTGTCAAATTTACTTTAACAGATGAATATTGGCTACAATATATGTGCGAATTTTTAGTTATCTACTATATTATTAGTTATAGAATACCTGGTTACCAATAATTGAATAATTGTTATAATTGCTGTAATTAGCACCACCACATGAACGGAAGCTCGAATAATTAGGAACGTTATTTGTTCCTGAAAGTGCATCTTTAGCTGCTGCAATTGATTCGCTGTTAGGTCCTGCTGCCATTACTGATGCAAGTCTTCCACTTGCTGCCACGCTGAACTGTCCCGGTGCATATATAACCGCTGACATTGTATTTCCGTACGCACCACTATTTAAACGGTTAAGTACGACATTTGCAACTGCTAATTTTCCCTCGTATGGTTCATATCCTGCTTCTGCACATACTAAACATGCTAATAAATATACATCATTTTCTGATACGTTATAAGCTGAAGTCTGAACTGTCTCTACGAATTTACTTGCTGAAGCAATTTTCTGCTCTTCTGCTTTAGCCTCTTCTTCTTTTCTCTTAGCTTCGGCTTCTTTAGCAGCTTTTTCTTCCTCTTCTCTTCTAATCTGTTCAAGTTCTTCTTCTCTTGAAACTGCCTGACCTATTACTAATTCTACTTTCGCATAGTCTGTTGAAACATATCCGATTTCACCATCATAATTGATTTCTAACCAGCCATCAATAATCTTTGTACATTTATATACATCATTCTGTTCTGCAAGTCCCCATACACCTGCTTCTGTGCTTGGTAACTTTCTTATTCTTATCGAATCTTCTAATACAGTAACTTTCCATGTACCAACTTCATTTGCTTTAGCTTCTGCATCTGCATCAAATAATATATATGCTGTAGCTACATATCCCTCAACGCTTCCTGAACTAATCTTAGTCCATTCTTCGCCTCTTTCTAAAACAGTTCCACCTGCACCTGCATATAATTTACCAACTACGTCACTGTTCTCATCAGCGGCTGCTCTTATATTAAGGTACTCATCTACATTTACCATAAACTTGCCTGTAAATGCTGATGTTGGCTGTTCTTTTGTCTCAGGTTCTGTCTCTGCTTCAGTCTGAACTTCCGTTGGGGCTTCTGTCTCTTCTGCTGCTTTAACAATTTCTGTCTCTGCCGGCATAACGTTAGCTACTTCGTCCATCAACATATCTGTTGATTCTACTTCTTTTACTATTGCTGTCTTATTTTCACTATCTTTTCTTGTAGTAACTTCTGCCGCGCCAACTACCAGCATACCTGACATAGCCATTACTGCTGCCGATGTAGCAACTGTTGTCATTCTACTTTTAAGTCTCATGAAAACCTCCAATAATTACAATTGTTATTCATATTTGTTACAAAATTGTTACGTTTTGTTACGAAAGTATTCTAACAGAGTTTCATTTATTTGTCAAGTTTTTGGAAAAGCCTCGGATTTAAGGCACTTTTACAATATGCTTTTTATACTTTCTTTGTATATTTAGTATAATTTTGACACATTTCGCTAATATGTTTTTGTAATTTTAAGAAAAAAAGCGTATAAGATGTTGCAAAATTTGCAATAAAGGGGTATTATTCTCGTAGGAGTTATCCTAGGTTAAGGAGGAATAAAGTATTATGGCAACTAAATCTAAAACAAGCACAGCAGATTCTAAGGCTAATGTAACTCCAGCTACTAGCAAAGCCGCTGCTGTAAATGCTACTACAGAAACAAAGGCAACAGCAAATAGCACTGTTGAGGCAAAAGCTGTCGAAGCACCTGCTAAGAAAGCAGCCGCTAAAAAGCCAGCTACTAAGAAAGCTACTACTACTGCTAAAAAGACAACAACTAAGAAAGAAGCTGCAGAAATTAACGCAACTTACGTTCTTCAGTTTAGTGGAAAAGAAGTAGTTGCTTCTGATATTCTTGAAACTGTTAAGAAAGTTTGGGTTGATAAATTCCAGGGTAAACTTGAAGAGATTAAGACTATCGAAATTTATATCAAACCAGAAGAACACAGAGCTTATTTTGTAGTTAACGGTTTATCAAATGGCGATTATTTTGTTGAACTTTAATTTGTAGTACATAATTAAGTGATTAATTTCACTATTAGTCTTTATTAAGATTTATAAATATATTTACAATCTTACTTAAAGACATAAACTCCACCTTATATATCTTTGTATTATGATTTTCATAAATACATTGATATATACGGTGGAGTTTTTATTTTAATTATTTACGTTCAATTTATGTTTATTCTCTGCACGATACTTAATTAGAAAATTATAGAGTTATAGGACAAAACGTGTTGATGGTTAATCCCGTTTATCAAACGCTCTGTCCTATAATCCTAATTAGAACCCTTTCTGTCTGAACGCCTCATACATCAATATACCCGCTGCATTTGCCGCATTAAGTGATTCAACTTTACCAAGCATAGGTATCTTTATGCGTTCATCCGCTGCATTAATCATCTCATCGGTAAGTCCGTTACCCTCGTTACCTATTGCAAATGCAGATGGCTTAGTATAATCAGGTTCTGAATAATTTCTGGTACCTCCAAGTGCTGCGGCATATACTTTTACACCACTTTTCTTTAACTCATCTACCTTACCCACAATGTTATCACAATACATAAATGGAACTCTGAATATTGAACCCATTGTAGACCTTACAACTTTAGGATTGTAGATATCTACTGTTCCTTTATTCATTATTATTCCGTCAATTCCTGCACCCTCTGCTGTTCTTAATATTGTACCAAGATTACCGGGGTCCTGGATATTTTCTAAGATAAGATAAGTCTTTTTATCAAGAATGTCTTCAAAGCAGGCTTCTTTCTTATTCACTATTGCTAGTATGCCCTGTGGAGTAACAGTATCAGACATCTGTTTAAATACATTATCCTCCACTAATTCATAATCTATATCAGCAACCAGTTGCTTAATATTGTCATAAGAAGAGTTATTAGAATTATTATAAAAGCTTTCAGAAATATACATTTTTACTATTCTGTCTTTTGGAATCTCGACACACATTCTTATTCCCTCGACTATGAACTGACCTGCTTTATTTCTTGCCTTAGCCTGTGTCTGAAGTTTCATTACATTTTTAATCTGTGAATTAGCTGTTGAAGTTATCATTAATTTTTTCCTGTAATTACTTTTATTATTATCTTGCTAAATGTTTGCTTACATCATACTGATATTCATCAATATCTTTCTTCATTGCAAGTGCTTCATCTATTTCGTAATCTACATATTCACCATGAGAATATGCAACAACTCTGTCACTCTTACCCTGGCAAAGTAAATCAACTGCATATGCACCCATTATTGAAGCATATACTCTGTCTTTACATGTTGGGCTACCACCACGCTGCATATGTCCTAAGATTGTAGCTCTTGCTTCCATACCTGTTTCAGCTTCGATTCTCTTAGCCATTGCCTGTGAATCACCGATACCCTCTGCATTTATTACGATATGATGTTTCTTACCTTTCTTCTTAGTATCCTTGATATGCTCGATTAACTTAGCCTCATCACCATCATATCTCTCAGGAAGTAAGATATCTTCAGCACCATTTGCAATACCACACCATAATGCGATGTAGCCTGCATGACGTCCCATAACCTCGATAACGCTGCATCTCTCATGAGATGTTGATGTATCTCTGATTTTATCAATTGCTTCCATAGCTGTATTAACTGCTGTATCGAAACCGATTGTGTAATCTGTACATGCAATATCTAAGTCAATTGTTCCAGGTACACCGATTGTATTTATTCCTAAATGTGATAACTTCTGTGCGCCCTGGAAAGAACCGTCACCACCGATTACAACTAATCCGTCGATACCATGTTTCTTACATATCTCAGCACCTTTCTTCTGTCCCTCGGCAGTTCTGAATTCTTCACATCTTGCTGTGTAAAGGATTGTACCACCTCTCTGTATAATATCTGCAACGCTCTTAGTATCCATATCTACGATTTCTTCATTAAGAAGTCCTGCGTAACCTCTCATAATTCCTTTAACTTTAAGCCCTTTAGAAATCGCTGTTCTTACAACAGCTCTGATAGCTGCATTCATTCCCGGAGCATCTCCGCCACTTGTAAGTACACCAATTGTTTTTACCTGATTTTCCATAATATGCCTCCATTTATTATATATATTTACTTTTTTATTTCACACAAACACATATAATATTGTAATTCATTTTTTAGGCGATTTCAATGTTTTTTTCTACAACTTTTACATTATCTTCGCCATATTTTTCCGACAACCGATTAACCATATCAGCATCAGCATTTATACGCATATTTCTAGGAAATACTTTCTTTGCCTTATCGGCTTTACAATAGATTATAATTGTATCATTACCGTCACTGTTTCTTATGACTTCTAGAAGCTCATTTTCCTTAAGCATATATTCATTCTTATCCTTGAACTGAATCCATAATTCTCTTGGCACTTTGTCAAAGCCTATAATCTGGTCACAGATTAATTTGCCCTGCTCATCATCTCCAATAGAGACCTTTCCCTTGACAAATATCTTCTCATTTTCCTTAAGCATATATCTGTATCTTTCTAAAACATTCGGGAATATGAGTATCTCCATAACACCATATAAATCTTCAAGTGTTATAAATGCCATTGTTTTACCATTTCTTGTAGTCTTAAGCGTGATAGTATCAATCATTCCGCCGACAATCGTAGTCGTATTATCTTTAGCTATAGTATTACCCTCTTCATCGGTTATGAAATCTTTAGTAAATGATTTGACATTTTTTCTCCACTTAGCCTCGTACTGCTCTAATGGATGTCCTGAAACATACACACCTAAAACTTCTTTTTCAAAGGCTAATTTTTCTTCTTTAGAATACTCTTCTAAATCAGGCATTCTTATCTCATAATCTGCCTTATCTTCATCAGAAACTAAATCAAACAGGCTCATCTGTCCTGTTATGGACTTCTTCTTTTCTTCATTTACTGAATCGATAATTCTTGAATATACAGTCATTAGCTGTCTTCTGTTGCCATCTAAGCTGTCAAATGCACCTGCCTTAATAAAGTTCTCAACAGTACGTTTATTAACTTCTTTACCTGACAGTCTCTCTATAAAGTTCTTAAGACTTGTAAATCTGCCATTTAACTCTCTTTCTTCCACAATGGCATCTATTACAGATTTACCGATACTCTTTATCGCACTAAGACCATATACAATGCTGTTATTCTTAACAGAGAAACCACTCTCGCCCTCATTAATATCAGGTGGCAAAAGTTTGATTCCCATACCTCTGCTTGTAACAATGTATTCTGATACTTTGGTACTATTTTCAATTACAGAGGTCATAAGTGCAGCCATATATTCTACCGGATAGTAGTATTTTAAAAATGCTGTCTGGTAAGAAACTACCGCATAAGCAGCCGCATGAGACTTATTAAATGCATATTTTGCAAAATCCATCATATCATTATATATTTTTATTGCAATCTGCTCATCTATTCCATTTGCAATACAACCCTTAACATTTTCCTCTGGATTACCATAGACGAAATTCTGCTTCTCTTTCTCCATTACGCTTTGTTTCTTCTTAGACATGGCACGTCTTACAAGGTCACTTCTTCCAAGCGTATATCCTGCTAATTCCCTTACTATCTGCATTACCTGTTCCTGATATACGATACAGCCGTATGTTGGTTTAAGAATCTTTTCTAACTGTGGGCAATCATATGTTATATTCTCAGGATTATTCTTACCATCAAGGTATTTAGGAATAAAGTCCATTGGTCCCGGACGATATAAAGAAATACCTGCTATGATATCTTCTAAGCTCTGTGGTTTTAATTCTTTCATGAAGTTTTTCATTCCTGAACTTTCAAGCTGGAATATACCATCTGTTTTACCTGTCCCGATATAGTCTAAAACATTTTTATCATTGTAATCAATCTTGTTAATATCTATCTTCCTGCCTGTTGATTTCTCAGCATATTTCACAGCATTCTGTATTACGGTAAGGGTACGAAGTCCCAGAAAGTCCATCTTAAGAAGTCCTAATTCTTCAAGAGTCGTCATAATGTACTGTGTTGTAACCGAACCATCTGAAGCCCTTGACAGAGGTACATATTCATCAACTGATTTCTGGCTGATAACGACACCTGCAGCATGCATTGATGTATGTCTTGGAAGCCCCTCAAGTCTTTTCGCCATATTGATTAAATTCTTGACTTCTTCGTTACTGTTATATAATTTTCTGAAATCTTCACTCTGGTCTAATGCTTTCTGAATGGTTATTCCGATATCTTTCGGTATCATTTTCGCCACTTCATCAACTACTGCATATGGCAGGTCTAAAACTCGTCCAACATCACGAATAACATTTCTCGCTGCTAATGTACCAAAGGTAACTATCTGAACGACTCTGTCTTTACCATATTTTCTAACAACATAATCTATTACTTCCTGTCTTCTTTCGTAGCAGAAATCAACGTCTATATCAGGCATTGATACTCGCTCAGGATTAAGGAATCTTTCAAAGAGCAAATCGTATTTAATAGGGTCAATATCGGTAATTCCTAAGCAATAAGAAACAATACTTCCCGCTGCAGAACCTCTTCCCGGTCCTACCATTATGTCATTACTCTTAGCATAATTAATAAAGTCCCATACAATTAAGAAATAATCGACATATCCCATCTTATTGATTATTCCTAATTCGTAATCTAATCTCTCTCTTAATGTTCCATCATCATCAGGATATTTTTCATTAAGTCCCTTAGTACACAGATAATTAAGATATTCCCATGATGTATAGCCTTCCGGAACATCGTATCTTGGAAGTTTTGTAACACCGAATTCGATTTCAACATTACATCTTTCTGCTATCTTATGTGTATTCTCTAATGCCTGTAAAGCATATGGAAATAGCTGTCTCATCTCGTCTTCAGATTTCAGATAGAATTGTCCGCCCTCATATCTCATTCTGTCCTCATCAGAAACTTTTTTACCGGTCTGTATGCACAATAATATGTCGTGAGCCACAGCATCTTCTGCATTAATATAATGCACATCATTTGTCGCTACTAATTCTATATCAAGTTCTCTGCTCATTCTAAGTAAGCTGTTATTAACCATCTTCTGTTCAGGTATTCCATGGTCTTGAAGCTCTAGAAAATAATTTCCCTTGCCAAATATATCCTGATATTTAAGTGCTGCTTTTTTACCCTCTTCATAAAAGCCTCTTGCAAGATATTTCTGTACTTCTCCGGCAAGACACGCACTAAGTGCAATAATTCCCTCATGGTACTGTTCTAACACTTCATAATCTACTCTTGGCTTATAATAGAATCCATCTATGAAGCCTTTAGATACTATTTTCATAAGGTTAGCATAACCCTCATTATTCTCAGCTAAAAGCACTAAATGGTGATATTTATCCTCGCTCTGTCCTGCCTCTTTATTAAATCTTGAACCCGGTGCTACATATACCTCGCAGCCAATAATCGGCTTAATTCCAACCTCTTTAGCTGCTTTGTAGAAATCTATGACACCGTACATAACTCCATGGTCAGTAATTGCAAGGCTGTCCATTCCCAACTCTTTAGCCCTTGCCACTATCTCTTTTATCTTACACGAACCGTCTAAAAGACTGAATTCTGTATGTACATGTAAATGAGTAAAGCTCATAATTTTCTCCATTCTGCTGCAATATATATTAATTTCAAATGTTAATACCTACTTTTTTGTTGTAATTATTGTATCATATCACAGCTCATTTTCCAACAGCAGAGTATTTTAATATCTCAAACTTTTCACAGACATAATAGAATTAAATCATCTGTATTAAATAAATTTGAGTTAATATATTAAAAATAATATCTCTTTACGATATTTTTGACATTTCCCCGCACATTATAAAAATGCTCCACCCATACTTGCATATGAGTGAAGCATTTTCTAGTTTAAATCAATTTATTTACTTTTGTAATTCAAGTATTACATCATACCCATTCCTGCACCACCTGCTGGCATTGCCGGAGCATCTTCTTTAATACTTGCAACAACTGATTCTGTTGTTAATAATGTAGATGCAACGCTTGTGGCATTCTGTAATGCACTTCTTGTAACCTTAGCCGGATCAAGGATACCTGCATCAACCATACTTACATATTCTTCATGTAATGCATCAAAGCCCATTCCGACTTCTGATTCTCTTACTTTATTAACGATAACTGAACCCTCAAGTCCTGCGTTCTTAGCTATTGTATATAATGGAGCTTCAAGTGCTTTAAGGATAATGTTTGCACCTGTCTTTTCATCGCCTTCAAGTGTTGCAACTAATTTAGCAACTTCTTTAGATGCGTGAATGTATGCAGATCCACCACCTGAGATGATACCCTCTTCAACAGCAGCTCTTGTAGCATTTAAAGCATCTTCCATACGGAGTTTGCCCTCTTTCATCTCTGTTTCTGTTGCAGCACCAACTCTGATTACAGCTACACCACCTGCAAGTTTAGCAAGTCTTTCCTGTAATTTCTCTCTATCGAAATCTGATGTTGTTTCTTCAATCTGTGTTCTAATCTGGGCAACTCTTGCCTGAATATCTTCTTTCTTGCCTTCGCCATCAACGATAACTGTGTTCTCTTTCTGAACTTTAACAGATTTAGCTCTACCAAGCATATCCATTGTTGTATCTTTAAGTTCTAAGCCAAGTTCTTCTGAAATTACCTGACCACCTGTTAAGATAGCGATATCTTTAAGCATTTCTTTACGTCTGTCACCATATCCTGGAGCTTTAACAGCTACTACATTGAATGTACCTCTTAATTTATTAACGATTAATGTTGTAAGAGCTTCACCTTCAACATCTTCAGCAATAATTAATAATTTAGCACCTGACTGTACAATCTGCTCAAGTACAGGTAAAATGTCCTGAATATTTGTTATCTTCTTATCTGTAATAAGGATGTATGGATTATCAAGTTCAGCTTCCATCTTATCCATATCTGTTGCCATATAAGCTGAAATATAACCACGGTCAAACTGCATACCTTCTACTAAATCTAATTCTGTCATCATTGTCTTAGATTCTTCGATTGTAATTACACCGTCATTAGATACTTTTTCCATAGCATCTGCAACCATATTACCTACTTCTTCATCACCTGCTGAAATTGCTGCGACTTTAGCAATCTGGTCTTTGCCATTAACTTTGCTACTCATCTTAGAGATAGCTTTAACAGCTTCTTCTGTTGCTTTCTTCATACCTTTTCTTAAGATAATTGGATTAGCACCTGCTGCAAGGTTCTTCATACCTTCGTTAATCATTGCCTGTGCAAGAACTGTAGCTGTTGTAGTACCATCACCTGCTACATCATTAGTCTTTGTAGCAACTTCTTTAACTAACTGAGCACCCATATTCTCAAATGAATCTTCAAGTTCAATTTCTTTTGCAATTGTAACACCATCGTTTGTGATTAATGGTGCGCCAAATGATTTATCAAGTACAACGTTTCTTCCTTTTGGTCCAAGTGTAACTTTTACTGTATCTGCTAACTGGTTAACACCTGCTTCTAATGCTTTACGAGCTTCTGCTCCGTATTTAATTTCCTTTGCCATAATCTGATTCCTCCTATTATTCTACTATTGCAAGAATATCATTCTGTCTAACAATTATATATTCTTCTTCATCAAGTTTAACTTCTGTTCCTGAATATTTAGAGTAAATAACTTTATCTCCAACTTTAACTTCCATTTTAACTTCTTTACCATCAACCATTCCGCCAGGTCCTACAGCTACAACCTCTGCCTGCTGTGGCTTTTCTTTTGCCTGACCAGGTAATACGATACCTGATTTTGTAGTTTCTTCAGCTACTAACTGTTTTAATACAACTCTGTCATTTAATGGTACTAACTTCATTATAATTCCTCCATTCTGCTACTATATCATTATGTTTTTATTTTCTTAGTGGTTATTAGCACTCTTTATACTTGAGTGCTAATTTCTGCCTATTATATTAAGTCTAAGACCTCTATTCTGCAAGTTTAACAGTTTTTCTATTTTCTTTTATTTTATCGTATTTCTCTTATTTTCTCTTATTTCCTTTAATTTTCTTATTTTTTCATTTTTTTGAATATATTTTAGTGATTCATCTTTAAAAGATTTTTAATTACTAAGCAATAATCATTAGTTCCTAAGGAACTTTTAACAACCAACTCATATTACTTTGCACTCATTTTCCAAGTCCGTTTTCTCTGGCATAATAGAACAGATATTGTTGTGCATATCCACCATATTCACCGAACTTCTCTTTTGCAAAGCTCATTATCTCATTATTCGGTGTCTCTTTCTGAAAATACATAAATTCCATTATTCGCTTAATCCACACGTCAACCGGAAATGCATTTCTAAAGCCTAGCGAGAATAAAAGGACACAGTTTGCAACCTTTTCGCCTACGCCTTTTATCTTGATTAACTCATTTTTAGCATCTTCATATGACATTTTACTAAGTATTTCCTCTGTAAAGTTTTCATCACTACTAATTCTGTCTGCTGCTGATTTCAAATATGCTGCCCTGAAACCTGTTTTACATTCCCTGTAGTCGTCCTCACTGATATGTTCCAATGCTGTTTTATCCGGAAATGAATAGAACTTCTTATCATCTATGCTTCCAAGATATTCACCGTATTTTTCAGAAATATCCTTAACTATCTTCTTTATATGCGGAATCTGCTTATTCTGTGAAATTATAAACGACATCAGTGTTTCTATGAATTCCTGGTTAAGTATTCTTACGCCATAATTCACATCAATGGCTTCCTTTAGTCTGTTATCAGCACTAATCAGATGTTCTTTTATACTTCCATAATCTCTTTCAAGGTCAAAATATCTTACCCAGTTCTTCACAAATGTACTTTCATCAATGTCAAAACAGGTAATGCAGTCTTTCTCCTGCTTTATATGAAGAAGATTTCTGCCATTTACCACTCCATATTCATCTTCTGCAATTTTATCAAAGTGAAAACACTGCCCACACTCCAATGTCTGTGAAACATTGAAATCTCTGACGTCCTCTAATATTATATTCCTGTCCTTAGTTATTATTCTCATTAAAATTGTACCTCGTTAGATTAATCCAAACCTTTCTAATGCATTTTTTATGCCGCCTTTATCGTAATCCTCAGTTGTATACTTCATTTCCTTTTTAAATTCTTCCGAAGCATTTCCCATAGCCACACCATAATTAACATATTTAAGCATCTCATAGTCATTCATACTGTCACCAAATGCATAAGTATTCTCCCATGGAATGTCTAAATATTTAATCATTTTCTCAATTCCGTATGCTTTCGAATATCCCTTAGGAATCATTTCCACATAATCATCGTCATGACTTACAAGGGTAAATCTATCTGCATACTTCTTTTTAAATTCTCTCATATCATTTACATTAACGGCTGCGCCACTTAACTTTGATGCTGAAATTTCATCAATATCCTCAATTTTGCCGATATGATTTCCCGGCGTCTCAATATATATGTCATATATTGGTTTATATTTCTCAGGCATTCTGTCAAGGTCAAAGCATACACTTTCAATCCCCTCGGCAATTGCCATTATATTGTGTCTCTTCATTTCATTTACGGTCTCATTGACTAACTCTTTATCAAGCACATAACGATATATTTCTTCACCGTTATACTCTGCATAAGTGCCTGCACCTGCTATAATTCCATCAAACCCGATGTTCAATATCTCCGAAAATACTATCGATTTAGTTCGTCCCGTACATATCACTGCAATATGCCCATTCTCCCTTAATTGCTTTATTGCCTGGATTGTATCCTTAGGAATTCCTTTATTATACATATATATCGTACCATCGATATCGAAAAATACTATTTTTCTGTCTTTTGTCATTACTATTTCTCCATTCTGAATAAGATTCATTCGTCATATAATAGAATATCATCTTAAAAATTTTTTAACAAGAAGTAACCTAAAACTTAATATAAAATTTCTGAAATTTTTATTATTAAGCCTTTATTTTTTGCCGTAAACGTATTACAATATATACATCAATATTGGTGCTTACAAAGTCATAATTATATACATATTTTGTAATTATGAGTTTAGTAACTGCCTCAATTATAATAAATTTTTGAAAGGAGTATTGAACATATGGCTAAAAAATTCGGTAAAGCTCTGATATTTACTGCTGTTGCAGGTGCTATCGCTGCAGGAGGAGTTGCTCTTTATAACAAATATAAGGCTTCATCAGATGATTTTGATGATGATAGTCTTGACTTTGACGATGAAGATGAAGATTTCGATGATGACACAGAAGATGATGATTTTGACACAGACGAGGACGAGGTAAAATCATCTGACAGAGAATATGTTTCTATTCCAAGAGATAATTCTAAAGAAGATGCTGCTTCTGATTACAAAGTTAATGTCGATGTAACAATTGATACTACAGGTTTTAAGGCTGATGATGATACTGATTCAGAAGATGATGAAGATACAAACGCTGAAGAAACTGTTATAACTGATGAAGCTAAAGATGACAGTGTTAAAGCCGAAGCTGCTGCTAAGGCTGATACAGAAGAATAATCCTGTCCAGAATCATAAACACCTTTCCCTATAATAAGGCTTTAAAACCTTATTATAATGGAAAGGTGTTTTTACTACATATTTCCCTCATCTGTAACTGTTTTAGTTATGGCTCTTGGAAGTGCATCTTTAGAGTTCTTCCATGGCTCGTCTTTATGTCGGTAATCAAACTTATCTATGAACCATTCTAAATCATCTGTCACTCTCTTCATATTCTCTAGATATACTCTGTTAGTTGCATCTATAAAACCATCTAAAGATGCTCCACTAAGATTATCTTTTGCCTGAACTAAAAGTGCCTCATAATGTTTAGTACAAAATCCTTTTGAACCCTCATATTTTCTTTTGAAACTGTCATCTTTATCCCAGAGGTAATGTACTGTTCTTATATATCTTCTAAAAGTTTCTTCAATCTTATTACATACATAGCAGGAATTATTAAGATTATTGAGATAATCTGTTAAAGGTGAAATATCTTTTTTCTTAAATAATGTGCTTGCCTTACCACCTTGCGACAACTTTTCTATATCTTTATTCGTCTTTACCATATGAGAATGTAGTATAAGTGAAATTCCTAACTTGTTCTCCATTTTAAGCAGCTTCTTAACATGTTCAGTACAGAAACCGATTTTATCAGTAACCTCTCTGATATCGTCCTCCATATAACTTGGTCCCATAGTGAATTCCACTGCATTTTTCTCAAGTTCCTTATACATTTCACATATCGGACATTCACAATCCTTTGCAAATGCATCATTTACCGGAATTGTATACAACTGTTCTTTCATACTTTGCTTCTCCTTATATTTTGTTCTTCTTAAATTTTATAAAATTATAATTCTAAATCAGATATTTATATATACAAATTTACTTAATCAGCCATGCTTTCTTTAATTTCTTCACACCTTTTATTATCTCATCTTCGCTCAGATTTGCAAAGCCTAAAATTATCGTTCCTTTATAGAAATGTGGTTTCTCAATATAATATTCTGATAATCCATGAACACATATTCCCTCATTCTTAGCTCTTGTGATAAGTTTTTCTTCGCTCATTGAGTTATTTACATTAATAAGGATATGAAGTCCTGAATTTTCTCCGGAAATCTTTATTATATCTTTATTCTCCTTAAATAATGATATTAATAAATCGTGTTTTGATTTATATACTGAACGCATTTTATTAAGATGTCTTTCAAAATATCCGCCTTTGATAAACTCATTTATAATAAGCTGGTCCATTTTTGATACTGTCTGTGAATAAAATGACATATTCCTGTTAAAATCATCTAACAACTTATCAGGCAATATCATATAACTCATTCTTATGGATGGTGCAATTGACTTCGAAAATGTACCCATATATATTACTCTATCTGAACCATCTACACCCTGAAGTGCGGGTATCGGTTTACCTTTATATCTGAATTCACTGTCATAATCATCTTCTATTATATATCTGTCATCTGCTTCGTTAGTCCATTCTAACAACTCGATACGTCTCTTTATCGGCATAACTGTTCCCATCGGAAATTGATGTGACGGCATAACATACGCAATATTGGCATTTGATTTTCGAAGTTCCTTAACCATCATACCATTTTTATCCATTGTTATTGGAATTATCTGGTTACCATTCTTCTTAAATACACTATATGCCTGTAGATATGTCGGATTCTCCATTGCGATGACAGGCTTTATATCCATAAGCTGGTTAAGCAGCATTAACAGATACTCATTTCCGGCACCTAATATTATCCTGTCAGGACTACAATGTACACCTCTTGCTTCATACAGATATGAGGCAAGTGTCTTTCTAAGTTCAAATTCTCCTCTTGAATTACCTGCCACAAATAACTCTTTATTATTAGAACTAAGCAGATTCTTAGATATTTTTCTCCACGTATTAAATGGAAAATTCTCTAAATCAATTCCCCATGGTGAGAAATCAATTACATCTTTCTTGTCCTCTTCTTCATCTTTAATATCAATCTTTTCATCTGTACCCCTGAAATTATATAACAACGATACTTCTGACACATAATATCCCTTGTATGGTACTGATTCTATATAGCCCTCAGATATAAGTTGAGTGTAAGCCATATCGACCGTACTTCTGCTTACCTGTAAATGTTCTGCAAGCGCTCTGGTAGATGGTAATTTGGTCTTACACTCAATTCTTCTGCTCTTTATCTCTTCTTTAATAAATTCATAAATCTGTTCATACAAAGGTGACTTACTGTTTAAATCTATAGTTAATTCATACATAGTAATCTCCGTCATAAAAAATTCTATGATTTTACTGATATAATCTGCCACTTTGGTTTTATAAATTCATTTATATAGAATTTTATATAATTTAATTCTATATCTTTAATTGTATTCTTTTAATTCTATCTCTTTAATTCCTGCTTAATTAAGTCTCTTACTTCTCTTGCTCTTTCCTTAACTTTAGCTGATGCACCTCTGGCCGTAATTATCTGCGACAATAATTTAGCTGATGTCTCATAATCTTTACATCTTCTTGCTAAATCTGCCGTAACATATGTGTATGTATATTCATCCATTCCACATATAGGAAACATCTCCTTACTCATAGCCGTAACAAATCCCTCATATGCGCTTGTGATAAATTCTTTCTCTAAGTCTCTTAGTTCAGCTAACTTAGTATCATAATCAACTTCTGACATATCAAGGTTCTCAGCTTTTCCTCTGTATAACCATGCTATCTTAAGACAAGTATAAGCTCTTTCACTTATCTTGCCCTTTTTAATTACTGCATTAGCAAGCGCTAATTGATATCTTAAAATTGCTTCGTCATACGAATAGATGTTTTCATCTTCATATTCTATAGCTTTAAAATTAGCTGATATATTTTCCTGAACAGCTTTCCTCTGCTGACTTGTTACACCATTAAAGAATCTGGTCAATGCACTATATCCACATTTATCACACACAACCACATCATATTTTATGCAATCAATCCCCTGATACTTTGGACGTAGATCTGTATCTATAGATACTAACTTAGCCTTACCTGACATCACAGCTTTACTCTTAAACTGTCTGTCACATACCGGACATCTGTACGTCTTATCAAATATCATTTCACTTTCTTCCGGAAAATGTGGAGCCTTAGGTTCTACACTTTTTTCTACGGTTTTCTCTTCTTCTTTCTCATATATTTCCGTATCTTTCATACCTGTCAGTCCAAATTTCTCCAGACCTGAAAATAAACTACTCATTGCAACCTCGTTTCTGCGTCTACCCGCTTTTACCTCTGTATATTCATTTTGATTTCCAGACTCTAATTTACAGGGCATAACTTTATGCCCTGCAAATTACGAGTGGAAAATTTATTTGTAACTATTCTGAATAGTTATATCTACAATACCTTCTGTTTATTACTAGAATATTTCTTACTGTGTAGGAAGCTTAAATGAACTCTTTAATGAAACTATTCTGTTAAATACAAGTTTATCATCTGTTGTATCTTTATAATCTACGCAGAAATATCCCTGTCTTACGAACTGGAAGCTTTCCTCTTTCTTAGCACTCTTAATACTTTCTTCTATATAACAATTCTTAAGAACAGTTAATGAATTAGGATTAAGATTAAGTGTTCCGTCCTCATTGAGTTTACCTTTTTCTTCGTCAATAATATTCTCATATAATCTGACTTCCGCATTAACAGCGTGTGCTGCACTTACCCAGTGAATTGTTCCCTTAACTTTTCTTCCTGTGAAGCCGCTTCCACTTCTTGTCTCTGGATCATATGTGCAGTGAATCTCTGTTACTTTACCATTCTCATCTTTAATGAAGCTCTCACATTTAACAAAATATGCATTCATAAGTCTTACTTCATTGCCTGGGAATAACCTGAAATATTTCTTAGGTGGCTCTTCCATAAAGTCCTCTCTGTCAATATATAACTCTCTGCTAAATGGCACTTTACGTGTTCCCATCTCTTCATTTTCAGGATTATTTATAACGTCAAAATATTCAACCTGTCCCTCAGGATAGTTATCTATTACAAGCTTAATAGGATCTAAAACAGCCATTACTCTTGGCTTCTTCATCTTCAAGTCTTCTCTTATACAATATTCAAGCATTGCATAATCAACTGAACTCTGGCTCTTTGATACACCAACTAAATCAACAAACATCTTTATAGATTCAGGTGTAAAACCTCTTCTTCTAAGTGCTGCTATTGATACAAGTCTTGGATCATCCCAGCCGTCAACTATTCCGTCCTCAACTAACTTCTTAATATATCTCTTACCCGTAACTACATTTGTAAGATATAACTTCGAAAATTCTATCTGTTTAGGTGGTTTCTCATATTCTAATTCTCTTACAACCCAGTCATATAATGGTCTGTGGTCTTCGAATTCCAATGTACATATAGAATGTGTGATACCCTCTATTGCATCTTCGATTGGATGTGCAAAATCATACATTGGATAAATGCACCATTTATCACCTGTTCTGTGGTGTGTCATATGTGCAACACGATATATGATAGGATCTCTCATATTAATATTAGGCGATGCCATATCGATTTTAGCTCTGAGAACTTTCTCTCCATCTGCATATACGCCATTTTTCATATTTTCAAATAACTCTAAATTCTCTTCTACGCTTCTGTCTCTGTATGGGCTGTTCTTACCTGGCTCTGTTAATGTTCCTCTGTATTCTCTTATCTCTTCAGGAGATAAATCACATACATATGCTTTACCTTTCTTAATAAGCTTGACTGCTGCCTCATACATCTGTTCAAAATAATCTGATGCAAAGAAAAGTCTGTCTTCCCAGTCTGCACCTAACCATTTAATATCAGCTTTAATTGACTCAACGAATTCCTCTTTCTCTTTTGTTGGGTTAGTATCATCAAAACGCATATTAAACTTACCATTATATTTCTTGGCAAGTCCATAGTTAAGTAAAATAGCCTTTGCATGTCCTATATGAAGATATCCGTTTGGTTCAGGAGGAAATCTTGTATGAACCTCATCACAATGTCCCTCACTTAAATCTTTATCGATAATCATTTCAATAAAATTCTTTGATGTATTTTCATTTTCCATAATGCTGTTTATCCTTTCACATAAAATTCACTATTGTAACTATACTCTATGAATAAAAACCTGTCAAAAACTTTTCTAAATTTTTTTCATCATTTTTGCCCATAAGCTCTCTTGACGAATGCATCGCAAGTAATGGAATACCTATATCTATGGTTCTCATAGGCAATACTGTGGAACTTATCGAACCCAAAGTTCTGCCACCAGGCATATCCGAACGGTTGACAAATGTCTGGTATTTACAGCCAAATTTCTCACAAATGCTTTTAACTGCCGATATTCCCTGTGCATCATTAGCATAACTCTGGCTTGCCGATTCCTTAATTACTATACCGCCATTAAGACTTACCTTATTAGTTCTGTCTGATTTCTCAGGTGAATTAGGGTGTGTTGCGTGCGCAACATCAATTGACACCATCATTCCACTAAGTATATCATTAATCATATCATCTCTGTTATATCCAAGTGCCACATACATTTTCTCTAATATAAGCATAATTATCTGTGATGCAGCACCCTGCTTTGTCGCACTGCCTATCTCTTCATTATCATAGAATATTGCCATATTAATTCCGTCCTGTCTGTCACAGTTAACAATTGCCCTCATCTGTGCAAATACGGAAGTAAGATTATCAAGTCTTGGCGAGCTATACATTTCATCATACACACCTATTGTACTGCCTTTTTCAGCCTGATATATGAATAACTCATAATCAGATATATCCTCTTTATCAATATTTCTTCCCTGCTTCTTAAGTTCTTCTACTATAAGCTTTTGAACTATATCCTCATAATTCTCATCCTCATTAAACAACCCTATTACCGGCAGCATATCTTTCTGTCTGTTAAGCTCCACACCTTTATTAACTTCTCTATTCATATGAATTGCCAGATTAGGTATGGTCAGTACAGGCTTCTTAACATCAACGAAACGTGTTTCACTATCATACCACTCTTTACCTTTTATCACAACTTTTCCTGCGATTGAAAGTGGTCTGTCTAACCATGTATTAAGAATCGGACCACCATAGACTTCTGTATTAAGCTTAATATAGCCCTCATCTTTTCTTAAAGCTTCTTTAATCATATATTCTGGTTTCACCTTAAAACAAGGCGAATCAGTATGTGAAGCCGAGCATCTTAGATTAACTTTTCCTTTTGAGTCCCTAATGTCTGCACCAATATTGAATGCAATTAATGTAGAGTCATAGATATTTATATAATATCTTCTGCCGGCTTCTATCTTAAATGGTTCATCTGCCTTTAACTCTTCGTAATTATTAGCAGACAGATATTCTCTTACGGTATTAACTGTATGAAATGGAGTGACAGAATTATTGATAAAACTGCTTAACTCACTGATGTATTGTTCATCACTCATCTCACTTTTCCTCCTGACTTTATTCTAATTCCACACCTTGTAATCGTGCTTTGTATTATTCTTCACATAATATAGTGCTTCATCTGCGTGCTTAAGAATCTTGGCAATCCCTGAATATCCTGAGGCATTACCTGAAGATATTCCTATTGAACAGGTTACTCTGTTCTTCTCACTTATGTTTACTTCCATATTCTTAAGTTCTTCTATTACCTTTTTAAAACCTTTATTATGACGGATATTTGCAAATATCTTCTCTGCAATCTCCACTCCATATTCTGTATCTTTATCAGGAATTATAATCACAAATTCATCTCCACCATATCTTATAATATAGCCACTGCTTTCCACAATTCCCTCTAACATTCTTGAAAATGCCACTAACACAGCATCTCCTGCTTCATGTCCGAAATGGTCGTTACAATATTTAAAATTATCTAGATCCATATACAGAATCGTGAATTTATGTCTTTCCTTTTCAGATACAAATCCTTTTGTAACCTTATTTATACACTCTTTCATTCCCTGTCTGTTATATAGTCCGGTAAGTGTATCAGTTACTGAACGCTTCTCTAGTTCTTTCTTAATATTTTCTTTAGCTAATGATTCTATTAATTCCTTAATTGCTGTTCTTAATAAATCTGCATCGCTCTCTTCAAACATAAATAAATCTTTAGTGTAATTCATCTTTCTGAATCTGAATGCCACAAATATCTCAGTCAATTCCTCTTTATTAATAAATGGAATCGCTATCATTGCAGCTATATCATCTCTGTTAAATGCAGACACTAACTCTTCGTGATACTGATATGATTTCTTAAATCTTGATAATACTATTCTTCTGCCATTTTCACTAAAATAATCACAGATATATTTTAACTGGTATTTCTTTAGTTCGATGTCATTATCGCTATATTTAACTGTAGGTATACCATTTCTGATACTTATATACATAACACTGTCTATGTCAAATCTGTTCTTAATCATAAGCATAGAACTGTTAATCATATCATCTGCTGTCTCAAATTCGTCGTTCAATGAATCTACCCAGTTCTCAAAGAAACCAAGCATCTTGTTCTTTTTCTCAATTTCTTTTTTCATTGAGCATCTTCTTATCATCTTATTAATCTCTTCTATAAGTTCGTCAGAGATTTCATAGGTATCTTCAGGCTTGTTTGAATCATTTTTCTCATCTAATATTGCCTGAAGAATTTCAGCATTATGGATAAGCAGATTCTTCTTACAGAACTTAATTGTATCTGTTAGTACTTTCTTACGTGCATCTTCATTACCGGTTTTCTTATAGAATATTGCCTCTTCCTCAACTACCTTAGGCAATATGTAATTCTGCTTCACATGTATACTATGCCAGAAATTCTGTACCTTTTCATAATACTCATTAGCTTTCTTATAATCACCATCTTTATCAGCTAACATCGCTGTAACCGTATAGTAGAGATACATATCATCTTCCCACATATTATAATCAGGATTATCCGTATCTAAGATATGTTTTAAGGCTGTTTTCATAATATCGTAATATAATTTTGCATTATATACCTGATTAAGCTTTATATAAGCGAAAATTGCAAGACCATATAACTTAGTCTTATTACATACATTTAATCTTGGAAGATTTAGAGATTCCATCATCTTCATTGTGAGATTCACATTCTTTACTGCTGATGCATAATCTCCGACAATAATACTTGTTATTCCAAGATTATATACCGCATCAAGAATATACTTAGGTGTATCAACTGTAAGTCCGATATTTATAGCTTTAATGAAATAATCATATGCCAGATTATATTTTTCATTAATCAGACAGATATACCCTATTCCATTATAAATCTGGGCTTCTTCGTGCTTACTGTTATGTCCCTCCATTATCTTAAGACACTGGTTATAGCAGAATATTGTCTCATCTAACTTGCCCTCACTTGATGCCTGTACTGCATTCATCTGCCATGCTCTTATCTGTATCTGTGTATTCTCAAGTTCTTTGGCTAATTCTATTCCCTTAAAACATTCTTCTAATTCAGTACCTGCTAATTTATCCCCGACTAATTTAAGCTTATCAGAAATATTGAAACCGAAAATATATGCATATGCTAAATGTAATAACTGATTATTATCTCTTGCTACATCTATAAGATGCTCTGATATTCCAGCCTTTGGATTCCATAATAATACCTCAGGGAATTTATCAATATTTATAAGTATTTTTAACATCTCATATTTAACAATATATTTATTACTATTTGCATCAGAAGCTAACTTCATTCCATCTTCTATAGATGCAATTGCTAAATTCTTCTGTCCACTTTGCAGATTAATAAGTGCTGAAATGTAATGATATTCGATGAGCCTTTCTGTATCATGCCACAAATATTCAATGTTAGACATCTTCTTACAATATAGATAAGCTATTTTTTCTTCACTATTATATACGGTAACAAATGAATATATTGCTAATATATCTATCTTCTGTGCATCTTCTACTTCTAAATTACCATTTTCAATCGCTTTATATATAATATCTAAATAATATTTAGCCTGTTCAAGCTGCAGACATAGGAATAAATCTTTAATATTCTTCAAATACACATCTATCTGGGTATTTACCGGAATAAACACATCATCGGCTATGGCATCCTTATTGTCATCATCATAATCCACAGACATCTCCCTGTCCTTAATATATCTTGACAAGAGATACCAGCTATCTTTTGTATATGAATATAAATCTTCTGCCTCATTGTATGATGCAATAATAACCATATCAGATAATTCTTCATTCTTCATCATTCCATATAATAATTCTATGGTTGATTCATGTGCTCTTTGCAATCTGTCTAATACTATAACGACCTTATGTTCATTTGTTATATATTTGAAAATGTTAATAACCGACTCTATAATCTTCTCTCTTTCAAAAGGAACCTCTCTCGGAATTATATCTTCATTTCTTTCACAATATCCATTCATTATGTATGAAATGAACATATCCTGTATTACCGGATATACAGATGCCTTTTTAACGAATTCTTCACAGTCCATATCTTTATAATATTTCTGGTACAACTCTCCTATAAAATTCAAAAATGGACAGAATGCCCCCTGTATCTTCTTCTCTTCAAACTGATAATATAACATATCACATTCTAAATTTAATGATGTCATAATGTTAATTATATCTTCTTCATCAATATTAAATGAACTGTAATGCTTAAAAAAACATACTTTATCATTACGTCCTGAATCATCCTGTTCTACAAGTTTACCTATTATATTTCTGATATGTTCCTTGAATTCCGACCTCATATATTCCTCCATTTCACACTTGATTAGTAACTTCTGATATCATCTGTTCCATCGTCCGTAGTCTGTTCAATTCTCTTTACAACAACATAGTATCCATAATCATCTGATACTTTAATGTAGATTCTGTCGCCGAGTTTGTGTCCCTTTATAGCTTTACCAAGTGGCGAATCGATACTTATAAAGCCTTTCATCGAATCGCCTCTTATCGATGTGACAACCTTAACAGTCATTGTCTCGTCATCTTCCTCCATATATAAGTCAACGACACTATATAGACCTATTTCGTCATCTTGTGTGTCATCTTCGATTATGGTTGCCGTCTTAATAAGTCTCTCTAAATATCTTATTCGGCTCTCATTTCGATTCTTATCTCTTTTAGCTGCGTAATACTCGAAGTTCTCACTCAAATCTCCCTGTGCTCTGGCTTCTTTAACAGCCTCTATACACTCTTTTCTTACGACAAGTTTTCTATGTTCTATCTCTTCTTCTATCTTCTTAATATCATTTTTAGTCATCTCATTAGACATAATTAACTCCATTCCATTTCAAACTCTATAAATGTTATCAGATTAATAAAATTTACAACGGATTATTTCGTGTTTGGCACACCCACAACCCTTGCATTATATAATTTATAATTATCGTATAATTATAATTATCATATAATTTCAAAATCCTCTTCGCTATATTCAACTGAGCAGTCCATTATAGATTTTCTAAGACTCTTATCTTTTATGACTGACTCTTTTACTACCTTTATATTTCTTCCATTTCTTATGAATAACGGCACTTCATTAACTGCAACTTTTACATAATGTATTCCTGCTTTTAATGGCTCTTTATAAATCTTACCATCCTTCATAAATTTTACAAATGTCATATCTTCAGGCAAATATACATATCTTCCTGAAGTATTCTGTGTATACACAGGTGCAATCATTATGTCACCAAGGATTAACTGGTCCTCTATTTCACCTGCCATTTCATCATCTTCATATACGAAAGATAATGGTTTAAACATCAAATCATCATTCTCTATAGCTTTCTTATATTCATCATATATAAATGGCAATAATCTGTATCTTACATCGATTATATTCTTAAATGCCTCAGTGTCTTCAAAGTTATAACATTCCTGATTTCTTGTACCCATTGCTGAATGATTTCTCATAAGTGGTGTAAATACACCTAATGCGAGCCATCTCATCACTAAGTCCTCTGTGGCATTACAGCCAAAGCCACCAATATCAGCGCCAATATATAAGAAACCACACATATTGAGACTTGGAAGCATCTTAAGATTCAAGAGGATATGTGACCACCATGAACAGTTATCACCTAACCATATTCCTGCATATCTGTGCATTCCTATGTAAGATGCCCTTGAAAACATTAAGTATTCTTTATCTTTATCGATTCTCTTAAATGCTTCTCCTGCTGCCCTCGACATATTATATCCGTATAAATTATGAACCTTATTGTGATTCACCTTAACACCATTAATATTATGATACATTGATTTATAATCATCGATATTATTAGCTAATTCACTGAATTTCCATCTTAAGTCAAGTAACTTATCATCATTTTCAGAAGTTAATTTCTCAATCTCTTCTCTTATCTCATCTACTTTATTCTGTGAATAGAAGATTGCCGGCTCGTTCATATCATTCCAGAATCCTTCTATTCCCATATCAGTAAGAATCTTATACTTATCTCCAAACCATTTTCTTACATCTGCATTAAGAAAATCAGGAAAATGTGTTAATCCCGGCCATACCGCTGTTACATAATCCTTACCTTCTTTATCTTTGACAAAATAATTGTTTTTAACGCCCTCTTCATATACATCATAACCGTCCTCTATTTTCACGCCTGCATCAATTATAGGTACAAGTCTGATTCCCTTATCTCTAAGTGACCTTACATATTCTTTAAAATTTGGAAATCTCTCTTCATTTACGGTAAAATCTTTGTAATCCACCATATAGTCAATATCCATATATATTGAGCTTATAAGCATATCATTATCTTCATAGCCTTTAACAACCGCATCTACCCTGTCTTTATTCTCATAACTCCATCTGCTCTGTCCAAAGCCGAATGCCCACTTTGGCGCAACGTAACTCTTACCTATTATTTTTCTGAATTCACGTACTATATCGTTCTTGTTATCCGCACTGATAACATATACATACATATCGATATTCTCCGGCGTAACCCTGATCTCATTCTTCTTAGTATATCCGATATCAAATGTCACTCTTCCGGGATTATCAAAGAAGATTCCTAACTTCTCTTCTCCATCTATAATAATGAAATTATGTGCTCCATATAGAGATTCCTTATCCTCTGTATGTGAAGGGTCGTCTGTACAATAACTTACATACTTATAACCTCTTTTATTAATGCCCCTGTTAGCCTCTCCGAGACCATACACCTTTGTCTTATCATTCATATTGTATACGAAACAATTATTTTCGAACTTAACCTTTTCAATAACACCATTTTCCTCGGATATATCAGCTATTACTGCCTCTGTTTCAATAGGATTTCCATATTTGTATTTTTTTACCATATTATCTCCTTCCTCCACTAAACGAAAAAAAGTGCTAGAATTTAAGTATATTCTAACACTTTTTTATAGTAATTTCTATTATTATTTATAATATATCCAATATTTATTATATTGCATTTTATGCATCTATACTGTAGTTAGGTGCTTCTTTTGTAATATGAATATCGTGAGGATGACTTTCTTTAAGAGAAGCTGCCGAAATCTTAACGAATTTACCGTTTTCTTTAAGTGCTTCAATTGTAGGTGCTCCGCAGTATCCCATACCTGAACGGATACCACCAACTAACTGGAATACTGTATCTTCAACTGTTCCTTTGTATGCAACACGACCTTCAACGCCCTCTGGAACAAGCTTCTTAGCATCTGTCTGGAAGTATCTGTCTTTACTTCCGTTCTCCATTGCTGCGATAGAACCCATTCCTCTGTATACTTTGTATTTTCTACCCTGGAATAATTCGAATGTTCCAGGACTCTCATCACAACCTGCGAATATGCTACCCATCATACATACGTTAGCACCTGCTGCAATTGCCTTAGTCATATCACCTGAGAACTTGATACCACCATCTGCGATAACCGGAATACCATATTCTTTAGCAACCTCATAGCAATCCATAATTGCTGTTATCTGTGGTACACCAATACCTGCTACAACACGTGTTGTACAGATAGAACCAGGTCCGATACCAACTTTAACTGCATCAACACCAGCTTCAATAAGAGCCTTTGCTGCTGCACCTGTTGCGATATTACCTGCAATTACCTGTAAATCCGGATAAGCTGCTTTAATCTTCTTAACTGTTTCAATAATATTCTTAGAATGTCCATGTGCAGAATCGATAACAATTACGTCAACCTTAGCTTCTACTAATGCTGCAACTCTGTCCATAACATTTGCAGTAATACCAACTGCTGCACCACAAAGAAGTCTTCCCTGTGAATCCTTTGCTGATGATGGATATTTAATCTGTTTCTCTATATCCTTAATTGTTATAAGACCTTTTAATACATAGTTATCATCAACTATTGGAAGCTTTTCTTTTCTTGCTTTAGCAAGCATCTCCTTAGCTTCTGAAAGTGTAATTCCTTCTTTAGCAGTAACAAGACCTTCGCTTGTCATTGATTCTTTAATCTTCTTACTGAAGTCTGTTTCGAATTTCAAATCACGATTAGTAATGATACCAACTAATTTCTTATCTTCTGTAACTATAGGAACGCCTGATATTCTAAACTTAGCCATCAGGTTGTTAGCATCTTCTAATGTATGTTCAGGTGATAAATAAAATGGATCTGTAATTACTCCATTCTCCGAACGTTTAACCTTATCTACTTCATCAGCCTGCGCCTCTATCGACATATTCTTATGAATAATTCCAATACCACCCTGTCTGGCCATGGCAATTGCCATTCTGTACTCAGTAACTGTATCCATTCCTGCACTCATCATAGGAATGTTAAGTTTAATCTTCTTCGTAAGATATGTTGATAAATCAACCATATTAGGTGTAACTTCTGAATACGCAGGTACTAAAAGCACATCATCAAATGTTATTCCTTCGCCAACAATCTGTCCCATTTTTCTATTGTCCTCACTTTCTTTAAATTTCATCAATTTTAACAGATTCAAAAACCAATGTCAATCCGTTATAGCAATAAACCGTAAATCAATTAACTGAATTTACTACTGATAATCAGAGTTTTCGGATTAAAATTCCATTTTCTTCTCAAAGTATGATTTCAAATCTTCTATCTTAATTCTGTCCTGTTCCATTGTATCTCTGTCACGTACAGTTACACAACCATCTGTTTCAGACTCAAAATCATATGTTACGCAGAATGGTGTACCGATTTCGTCCTGTCTTCTGTATCTCTTACCGATATTACCTCTGTCATCAAATTCACAGTTATAATATTTAGATAATTCAGCATAGATTTTCTCTGCGCCCTCATTAAGCTTCTTAGAAAGTGGTAATACACCAATCTTAACAGGTGCAATTGCAGGATGGAAATGAAGTACAGTTCTCATATCAGGTTTATCTTCTGTTCCGATATTCTCTTCGTCATATGCGGCACATAAGAATGCAAGTGTTACTCTGTCTGCACCAAGTGATGGTTCAATAACATATGGAATATATTTCTCTTTAGATTCATCATCAAAGTATGACATATCCTCACCTGATGTATTCTGGTGCTGTGTAAGGTCATAATCTGTTCTGTCAGCAATTCCCCATAATTCACCCCAGCCAAATGGGAATAAGAATTCAATATCTGTAGTTCCTTTACTATAGAAACAGAGTTCTTCAGGTGAATGATCTCTTGCTCTCATCTCTTCGTCTTTAATTCCTAATTCTTTTAACCAGTTAATACAGAACTCTCTCCAATATTTAAACCACTCTAAGTCTGTTCCCGGTTTACAGAAGAATTCAAGTTCCATCTGTTCAAATTCTCTTGTTCTGAATGTAAAGTTACCTGGTGTAATCTCATTTCTGAATGATTTACCAATCTGACCGATACCAAATGGCATCTTCTTTCTTGATGTTCTCTGAACATTTTTAAAGTTTACGAATATACCCTGTGCTGTTTCAGGTCTTAAATAAACTGTGTTCTTAGCATCTTCTGTTACACCCTGGAATGTTTTGAACATAAGATTGAACTGTCTTATATCTGTGAAATTATGCTTACCACAAGATGGGCAGGCAATGTTCTTCTCTTCGATGAAGTTCTTCATCTGTTCCTGAGACCATGCATCAACCGAACCCTCGATTGTGAAATTATTATCTGCTGCCCAGTCTTCGATTAATTTATCAGCTCTGAATCTTTCATGACATTCTTTACAATCCATTAATGGGTCTGCAAATCCGCCTAAATGTCCTGAAGCAACCCATGTCTGTGGATTCATTAAAATAGCGCAGTCAACACCTACATTATAAGGATTTTCCTGTATAAACTTCTTCCACCATGCCTTTTTTACATTATTCTTGAGTTCAACTCCGAGATTACCATAATCCCATGTATTAGCTAATCCGCCATAAATCTCTGAACCAGGATATACAAATCCTCTTGCTTTCGCTAATGCTACAATCTTGTCCATAGTTTTTTCAGTATTGTTCATTTCTATCCTCTTTTCTGCGCACACCTTTTAATGAATATCGAGATTGTGTTAAGTGCGCCTATCACAATCTCGTATATATTTTCATCATATTTATTATATTAATAAGATTAATCCGCCAAAATTAACCTTTGACTTCTTATTCTTTATAATCATTTTGTAACATAAGTATTTATTTGCCACATAAATATTTAATATTATTTTTTTACTTTATAGATTACATAGTTATCTTTACCATCTGCTGTAATTACTGTATTCTTCTCTACTTTAACATATTCTCCTGCTGCGATAATCTCACCCGGAAGTTTTACATCAAGTCCCTCATTTGTATAGAATACATATACATTCTCTATTGCCTTAATCTCATCTATTGTCTTATATTCATATGAGTTTTCTACTTTCTCTTCAGTTGTACTCTCTGACTCTTCTGTCTGTTCTGTTGAGGCACCTTCTGAATTTTCAGATGTCTCTTCTCCCGTCTGTTCTACAGTCTCATCTGTAGATTCAGTTTCATTAGAAGTTTCATCAGAAGATACTTCTTCAGTATTCTTAGATTCAGCATCTTCATTATCTTTCTCTGACTTCTCATCAGATTTATCATCTAATTTAACCTCAGGCTTCTTATCTAAATCTATAACTTTGTTTGTCAAATCATATCCTGCTGCCACAGCATCTTCATATGTACCCGCAAATAATTTCACATTCTTAGTGATACTGACATAATGTGCACTATATGCCTCATAATCTTTATAACTTGCAAACTTAAGCTTTAATGTAATCTTTTTGTCTTTTAATTTAAGTGACTGTTTTGACATTCCATTAGCTTTATCTTCAGCATAATTGTCATTAAATTCTTCAATCTCTTTGTCAACCTGTGCTTCTAATTCATCTTTGTCATAATAGTCTTCCTTAAATTCTTCTGTATATGTTACCGAAACCGTATTATCCTTATCAATGATAACTGTTGCCTCATCTTCTGATTTCTTTGCTGACTTCTTAGATGCACAACTACATACACTTGCTAATACAACTACAAGCATACAGCAAAAGATTATCTTTCTCTTTTTCATATTATTCTCCATTCCGAGCGATTTCTCATCTGCCATCCGGCTAATTGTTTTCGCTCATAAACAATTAGCTATATGATAAAACTTAGAATATTATACATTATGAAATAATTTATTTCAATATTGTATTAAGAATTTCCAATGAATTAAATTCTTTATCCACATAATTCTTCACATACCTTTTCATTATGAAACCAATCTCGTTTAATACCTCTTCATTCACAATGAAAGTATATAATTTCTCTATCTTTGACGTGATTATATATTGCATTGCATAAATGGTTGATGTATCTAAGTGTACTGTATCCCCAGCTTTGCCTGCACATTTATCGCATAACATTCCGCCCTTTATAACACTAAACATTGATACCGCTTCATTCTTACAGCTTACACATTCAAACATATTCGGATATTCTCCGTTTATACATAACATTTTCAATTCATATATATATCTTACTAATTCATTCGGAATCTTGTTATTCTGTAATGCCCTGAGCGACTGATATATAAGTTTAAGTGTCTCTGTTCCACTTATTCCCTCTTTCGTAAAATAATCGGCAAATTCTAAAAAATAACTTCCATAACACATAGCTTCTATATCATTAGAAATCTCTGTAAAATAATTCTCTATGTCAGCTTTCTGCAAAGTATAGGCTTCTCTACCCTCGTAGAGTGTAAATTCACCAAATACAAATATTCTGGTGACTGCTACAAACATACTCTTAGGTCTCCTCGCACCTCTTGCAAATGCGACTATTTTGCCACGTTCTTTCGTAAGAATAACAAGCCTTTTGTCAAATTCCCCAACATCTGTAGCCTTTATCACCATACCTGTTAACACAAGCGAATCTATCATTTTCTTGTAATGTCCTTTTTATCATATCCGAAATTCTTAAGTAAGAAGTCGCTGTCACGCCATTCTTTTTTAACCTTTACCCAGAGTTTCAAGTTTACCTTTGTCTCTACCAGATTCTCAATTTCATACCTTGCCGCGCTACCGATTTTCTTAAGCATTGCACCGCCTTTACCGATAATTATTCCTTTATGTGATTCTCTTTCACATACAATTGTCGCATCGATATCTACTATACTTCCATCTTTTCTGAAATTCATTCTGTCAATTGCAACTGCTATTCCATGTGGAATCTCATCATCTAAGCATTTTAATGCTTTTTCCCTGATAAGCTCTGCTGCAATCTGTCTCATCGGCTGGTCTGTTACAGTATCTTCATCATAATAAGCAGGACCATAAGGCAAATATTTATAAATCAATTCGATAATTGTGTCTGTATTATCGCCTTTTAAGGCTGATGCCGGAATAATCTCAGCGAAATCATATATCTTTCTGTAAGTATCTATATATTGAAGTAAATCATCTTTCTTAACTGTATCAGTCTTGTTAATAATTAAAAATACCGGAGTTTTGACATTCTTAAGCTGTTCTACAATGTGTCTTTCGCCCGCACCTATGAAATTCGATGGCTCTACTAACCAGAGGATTACATCAACCTCTTTCAAAGTTCTCTCTGCCACATTTACCATATATTCACCTAACTTATTCTTTGCTTTATGAATACCCGGTGTATCTAAGAAAATAATCTGTCCCTCATCACTTGTATATACAGTCTGTATTCTGTTTCTTGTTGTCTGTGGCTTGTTAGAAGTTATGGCAATCTTCTGTCCTATGATTTTATTCATAAGAGTAGATTTTCCCACATTAGGTCTTCCTATCAGGGTTACAAAACCTGATTTTATCTGTTTGTCATTGTTTAACAAATTATCAAACTGTGTCATTCGTTTCTCCTTTTATAAACTTTATTATCTAGGCGTTTGCCAAACGCCGTAAGCCGCATAAATACGGCATTTTTTTGTTGCAAAAATAAAATATCTCCTCTAGGTTTATGGTAAAA
>OMVQ01000047.1 GCA_900314555.1 uncultured Eubacteriales bacterium
ATTGTACAATTCGCACAAATTTAATATTGATATTTTCTCATATAGCAGTAGTATAAATCTAGGTACCGGCTATGAAGCATTTACGAAAATCTCGTTATATGTATTTCTATATAAATATCCTGCAACGCCCTCCATTGGTGCAAAATATAGCTGTATGTTTTCTGTATTCATATGTTCCTCTTTCCTAAGCGATTTATTGTAGTGATGCGATAAGAAATTTGTATAAGCGATTTCTCCTCTATCATAAAAGCTATTTGCTTTCGCTTCGAAACAATAGCTATGAGAAAAATAATTACATCAACATTGTTTTCACACAACAATAGATAAGATTATATTTTCCAAAAATCATCATTGTTATTTTTCCAGACAACTTCACCATTAACAATTATCAAACTTTGCATATCCTTATCTTCTACCGGTTCATAACCTATATATATTCTTTTATCCTTTGTTAATGCTGTTTGCTTGCATAACAAATCTAGTGCTATTTTTTTATTTTCATATGATAAGTGTTCTTTAGCACAATTAAGTGTTACATCTATTTTATCATTATTCTGTTGTACAATTAATTGAATTTTTTTAATTGCTAAATTCAAAATTTCAAAATTTTTTAACATAATCATACAATTATAATTTTTACTAATTTTCTCATTAAACTCATTTTTGCTTAAAATTTTTCTACCATAATCTGTATTAGAGTAATAATAGCATTCTCCTATTTCATAATCACATATTTTTTTATTATTTAATAGTTCTAAAAAATAATTTTTTTCTATTTTTTCTAAAAGAATTTCAATATATTCTGTCGCCATTTTTATCTTACCTCAATTAATCAATTGATTAATAAATCATCATATAATATTAACACCTATTTAGTAACAATTTCTACCTGTTATAACACCAGGTTAAGATTGCATATTGCTATCTAACTCATATTCATATAGTGGATTAATTAATGATAAGACAAAAACAATTGCATTATTATATCCTGATAATCTTTCGCATTCATTAATATCAAGACAATATTCATCATCTAATTTTTTTGAAATATTTTTTAGAATGCCTACATATTTTTCAATAAATTCATCAATCGTTATCAGTTCAATATCAATTAATATTTCCCTATATGCTTCTAATTCACCCTTATTAATATGCTTGTATTCATTTTTATCAAAAATATAATTGTTTTCTAAAAAATTGATTCTAGAACAAATTATATCTTTAATTGTGATATTTTTTGTCATCTTATTTTTCATTTAATCACCCATTTTATACCTTTCAGAATTTGTACTATCCGTTTTATTCCTAGTGTAACTTTTAATTATCATCTATTCAATATCTATTGTTTTTTTACATCATCCAACTCTACAATCAATCTTAAGTATTTATCTACAATCTCCAGATATTCTAATTCAATTTGATAATATTTCTTTCAAATAATATCAGTATTCGTTTTTTTATCCTCTTATTAATTATTCTATATTGGCATATTTCCAATGTTTATTTCTATCTTGTTTTTTTAAGATAAATGCTAATTCAATTCCAATTGAATCACTTCCGTAACAACAGGCTAAATCATGATTATTAATACATTTTTCAATAACTTGCGGATAATCAATTTCATCAAATGTATTTAAACAAATCAAATCATCAATGTTCATATCATTCTTCTTAATATCTTCTAGATAGTCATTCCTACTGACAAATAAATAACGATACTGTTTCTTTGAATCAATTAGTCTCAATACCTTTCCCAAATTCTCAATTTGAGTTCTAGCAATAGAAACATAATATATCTTATCATTTTTGTGATATTCAATCTCTTTTCCTAACTGTAAATAATCTATTTCAAATGAATCTGATATTTTTTCCAACATTTCTTATATCTTCCAACTTTAGAATTAGGCTCTATAACTTCTTCTAAAACAATTAAATAAATATACAAGGGATTATCCAATATCATTTCTTTTTGAATTTGCTGTAAACAAAATTCAAAAAATTCATTCTTATTCAAATTAATACCAGTTGCATTATAGCTAATTAAGTTTGCATCCCAACTTTTTTTCATATTATTAGTTACCCAGCCATAATAATCACTTAATTTTTCACTATGTTCTCTCCACATTTTCATATTTTAAATATCACTCATTTCTATTATCCTTATTTTAATAATCAAAATGTTTCAATCTGACATCGTCTATTGTTATATATACCAGTATATCTGTTTTTGTTTCTTTTACAATCTTCATTCATATAATTCATTCATAAAATAAAGATATAATTAAACACTTTACATTATATCAGACCAAAATGGTATCGAATTGATATTTTTAAATTCTATCTTTCCTTGCTCTTTCCCACCAAATTCGACTTCAAAATAATCTTCTAGATTTTGACCGTAATAAATAATATCTACATCGTGTATAGAAATTATTGGAGGATTATCCTCTGGAATCATAGGTATATATCTGTGTCCATAAACCGGAATCAATTTAGGAGCACTTTTCAGCCGGTCCCTTACAACTAGTGCAATATCTATTTCATTATCTGGTTCTTTTCCCCAATCATCGCACCAATAAACCTCCTTAGCTAATTCGTCAACATCTTCAATTGGTCTTTTTATAATTTTCTTGATAATCATGATATTATCTTGTTCAAGATTTCTCCAGTTAATAAAGCCCTTAGATATTGGCAATGCCATCATTAAAAATTCTTTTAGACTCTTTGGAAATATTATTTTATATATACCTTCAATTTTTGCTATTTCTTCAACCGTTAGTCCTATTTCAAATTCAACACCTTGCTGTTTCATTATTTTTATACTTTCTTCATAAATCAACATTATTACCTCCATCATTTGATTTGTGTAAATTTATATATTCTCATCTTTTTCTCCAATCACTGACAAAAAATGTACTCTATAAAAGTTAATATTTTTTTGACAATTCAAAATTGACCAGTATATCTGTTATTGCCTGTATTGACATGTCCATAGCGAATTGTTGTAAGCTGTCTATGGTTATCATAAATTACCCTTACTTAAAACTTATACATTATGAATCATTACCACATACTACAAAATGAGGTAGTTTTACTCCATTTATTATATCTTTCCCAAATATTCGCCAACATTCACTATCACTAGAATAATTTAAAAATGTTTGAAAAGTAGAATTATCAGAAAAATCAATAAATAAATCTTTAAACTTATTAATGTATATCCTATCAACATAAATATTTTCTGTTGATTCAAACCATTTTTTGCCTTATAGTCAAACATATTGTTACCTTTCTGTTCCCAATCAAATGATTCAGGTACAATACCATTTTCTTTTGGTTCATAAATATCCTCAGATGCTACAATTATATTTCCTAATCTATTATTCACAATTCTCCAAGCACACTGAACATGAATTTGAAATTCATATACTTCTAAATTATGTATTCCCTTATATGTATCATCAATGTATTTACTCCCAAATTCTAAACATAACATAGATGATGCCCTATCAATAACTCCTAATTTTTTCCCTTGCAATTTTTCTATTATATTACAATTGTCCATAATAATCCTCGTTTCTGAGCGGCTTGTCGCAAAGAGGCGCTGAGAAATTCGCGTAGGCGATTTCTCAGCTGCCATAAAAGCTATTTGTTTTCGCTCGGAAACAAATAGCAGTGCGAAAAATAAATGTATCAACATTATTTTTCACACTAATCTCCTCTATCTGTTTGTTGCCTGATTCCCTGTACAACACAGTCTCAATTAATAAGATTTTCAAATTACTCTGTATACTCACAAGCTTCAAATATTTCTATACTACATATGTATGTAATCTTCTAATGGAAACGTGTTATAAAATACTTTCTTACTCTTTGAATAATTACAACTATCCTATAAATTTTTTCATCTCACCTTTTTCAATATCAAGTATTATCTTTTTTAAATCTTCAGCAGTAATAAATAATTCAATAATATCAATATTCTCTAATAAGCAAGTTGATTCTTTAGTATCATATACAAGACTTGATGCTAGAAATCTAATATATTTCCCATTACTTACAGCAAAAACTAGATGGTTAAAATCATTGAATTCGTATGGAGATATTTCAAATCTATTATCATTATCTAAATCTAAATCCTCTGGATAAACTAATTTATATAACGCCTTAAATGCATCTTCTTTATTCATATAAAAGATTTGAGTATTAACTCCAATATTTTGAAAAGATTTATATACCTCTCTGACATTTACATTTAAGGTAATATTGTTCACTTGCTGAGGAAACATAATTGAATTAATAATAAAGAACATAATACCATTGTTAAAGGTATCATCTACATTCCATTCATCAATGATATCTACACTCATCGCAAATTTGGTTGGATCTCCAACTATCATTTCTTACCATCCTTTCTTTTCTCCAAATATTTTTATATTTAGGATTTGCCACAAATACATCTATCAAAAAATAACTATACATTTTGTTTTATCAATCCTCCATTTAGTATCAGTACCACCTTGGCTTCAACTCTTTATTCATATAATGTGACGGACTTGCTATATTTTACTTACATAGCTGGTCTTGACTTCTAATTCTCTGTATTACAATGTGTTTTTTTAGGGTATTAGTTTTGAATCTATCATATATTCTCTGTTCATCAGTTCAATTTTTTCAACGTCAAGAAAAGATGCATCTGCTGTAATTATTTCTAATTCATTCACTTTTCCTTCTATGATGTGCAATAGAAAAACAACTGGCGCTGTTGTTTTTTGATAACATATCATCTCAACAGGTACTCTTATATCAAACGGAAATAACTTATTAACTTGTGAATCAAACATCTTAATTGATAAAAAATCAAATCCAGACTCTTTTATAACTTGAATATTATTTAGTTGTTCTATTAATATTTCCCTACCTA
>OMVQ01000027.1 GCA_900314555.1 uncultured Eubacteriales bacterium
CATGAATATAACCTCCATATATGTTATATGAAGATTGTATCATAAAACGAATGCATAGTCGAGTTAATTAAAAACTTTTATACTAGTGATATAAATACAAATTAATTGTAGACAAGAAAGGAAATGTAAAAATGAAATTAAAGAAAATCGCAGTAATAGCACTTAGTACAATGTTAGCAGCAAGTTGTCTTGCAGGTTGTGGCAACTCAAAATCATCAGGTGGTTTTGATACATCTAAAACCATTACAGTAATGTCTCGTGAAGATGGTTCAGGAACAAGAGGAGCATTCGTTGAGTTATTTGGAGTAGAGCAGAAGGATGAAAATGGTGAGAAAGTTGACCATACAAGTGATGAAGCAATTATTACAAACAGTACATCAGTTATGATGACAAGTGTTGCAGGAGATTTATATGGAATCGGATATATTTCACTTGGTTCATTAAATAACACAGTTAAAGCATTAAAAATTGATGGAGCTGAAGCAACAGTAGAAAATATTAAAAGTGGTTCATACAAAATCTCAAGACCATTTAATATAGCTACAAAAGATAATGTAAGCGAAGTTGCACAGGACTTTATTGATTACATTATGAGCTCTGACGGTCAGGCAGTAATCGAAGAAAATGGTTATATTTCAGCAAGTGATGCGGCAGCATATTCAGGAAGCAAACCATCAGGTAAGATTAAAATTGCAGGTTCATCTTCAGTAACACCAGTTATGGAGAAATTAAAAGAAGCATATCTTAAAGTAAATACTAATGCAGAAATCGAAATTCAGCAGAACGACTCAACAACAGGTATGACATCAACAATCGAGGGAATCTGTGATATCGGTATGGCATCAAGAGAATTAAAAGATACAGAAATTGAAAAAGGTATTAAAGGAACAACAATTGCATTAGATGGTATTGCAGTAATCGTTAATAATGACAACAAAGCAGAAGATTTAACATCAGAGCAGGTTATGAAAATCTACACAGGCGAAATTACAAAATGGTCAGATGTATTATCATAGGGATCTGAAAATAGATATCAGTAAAATGTATGACAAGAAAATAGTCAAAACAGATATTTACATACTGGTAACTAAAACACAAAAGCACAAACACATATAGAAGTTAAAAATAAGATTTTCCAAAGAAAGATACATAAATAAGTATTTTTCCTTGGAAATTTTCAAAAAAGAGGTAAATAAATTTGCAGAAAGAAAAAGATTCAATTAAAACAAAATCTGACGGACAAATGCGTATGCAGTCAGTCCTAGAAGTTGTAATGAAAATAGTATTCTTTTTGGCAGCATGTGTTTCAATAATAGCAGTAGTTCTCATTTGTGTATTCTTATTTGCAAATGGTATTCCAGCTATTAAAGAAATTGGTTTCAAGGAATTTTTATTAGGCAAGGTCTGGAGGCCAGGTAATAAAATATTTGGAATATATCCGATGATTCTTGGAAGTATATATGTAACTGCCGGAGCAATACTTGTTGGTGTTCCGATAGGAATTTTCACAGCAACATTTATGTCGAAGTTTTGTCCAAAAGGATTATATAAGATAATGAAGCCTGCGATTGATTTGCTTGCAGGAATTCCCTCAGTTGTATATGGCTTCTTTGGAATAGTAGTATTAGTTCCATTTGTCAGAGATAATTTCGAGGGAAATGGAAACAGTATATTTACTGCATCACTTTTACTTGGAATAATGATACTTCCAACTATAGTAAGTGTAGCTGAATCAGCAATAAATGCTGTACCGGATAGTTATTATGAGGGAGCATTGGCACTTGGAGCAACTCATGAGAGAAGTGTATTTAAAGCTGTACTTCCGGCTGCTAAGTCAGGAATAACGGCTGGTGTAATATTAGGTGTCGGAAGAGCAATCGGAGAGACCATGGCGGTAATTATGATAGCAGGTAATCAGGCAAGAATACCGGACAGTATGTTTGATGGTGTCAGAACATTAACTGCCAATATTGTAATGGAAATGGGATACGCCACAGATTTACACAGAGAAGCATTAATAGCAACAGGTGTTGTATTATTCGTATTTATACTTATTATAAATGTTTTATTCTCAATAATGATCTCTCGGAATCTTGAGTGATCATGCCAGCAAAACTCTGGCATTGAACTTTGACAAGTAAATATTATTCTTGAACTTAAAAA
>OMVQ01000022.1 GCA_900314555.1 uncultured Eubacteriales bacterium
ACTTGCACTAGATAAAGGAATTATGAAAGCGTGTGTCATAGACGGACATCTCGGCTTAAGTGTATGTCTGTTGAATGTACACAAAATATGAGCCGAAAAAATATATCTTACAAATTTACGCAATTCTTACAAGGTGTTTCGATATTTATATCTGTCAAATTTGCTTTAACAGACGAATATTGGCTGCAATATGTATGTGCGAAGTATGAATTTATTAATTGATAATAAAATCAATAATGTAAACCTTTAGAAGAATAAACTGGTTGACAATGCAAGGACACTGATATATAATCACCTTCGGACAATGGAGTGAAAGTAAACTCTATATTCTGTAACATATATTTTGTAAAACTTAATAAAAAATCACATTTCGGAGGCTATTATGGACAGTAAAAAGAAAACATTAAAAATCACAATGTGTGCATTATTCGCAGCACTTACGGCAATCTGTTCCCAGATACAGATACCTTTGCCACAGATACCTATCAATCTTGCATTATTTTCAGTATGTATTGCCGGAGCAGTTCTAGGGGCTACATATGGTGCATTATCAATGATAGTATATGTATTGCTTGGCGCAGTTGGTGTTCCTGTATTTGCAGGGTTTAAAGGTGGTTTTGCAGCAATCACAGGTTCTACAGGCGGATATATTGTTGGATATATCGTATGTGCCTGGGTAACAGGAATCATTGTTAAATATACAAAGGGAAAGATTTATCAGATAGCACTTGCAATGGTTATTGGCGTTGCATTATGTTATGTGTTAGGAACAATCTGGGTTATGATTCTCTCAGGTAATTCACTTAAGGTATCATTAGGCTTCTGTGTATTTCCATTTTTGCCTGGCGATGCAATCAAGATTATTCTTGCATCAACAATTTCAGCAAAATTAAGACAGGGAGTATCCAATATTTATGAGCTTAATCCTTGTAAGATTTCAACCAATACTACAGGTGAAATTGCAAAATAATGTTTTGAATTAATAAAAATCAAGATAAAATGAGGACAAGAACATTGAAAACGTTCTTGTCCTTAAATTTATACAAAATTATTGTATAAAACCAAGAACATTTGCAAGAAATGTCTTGATTTTTTCGTCAGAAATAAGTATTATAAAGATGGTCATAAAAATAGCGACCGTGACACAAGTAAAAAAAGTTGAAAGAAAGGGAAAACACGATGAAAGAGTTTGAACAGTGGGAAGGCTTCGAAGGAAGAATTTGGAAAGAAGAAGTTAACGTTCGTGACTTCATTCAGAAGAATTACAAACCATATGATGGAGATGAATCATTTTTAGCAGACCCAACAGAAGCAACAAATAAGCTTTGGGGAGCTTTGCAGAAATTGCAGAAAGAAGAACGTGAAAAGGGTGGTGTTCTTGACTGCGAGACAGAAGTTGTATCAGGACTCACATCTTACGGACCAGGATATATTGACGAAAGTTTAAAGGATCTTGAACAGGTTGTTGGTCTCCAGACAGATAAGCCATTAAAGCGTGCATTTATGCCATATGGTGGTATCAGAATGGCAGAGCAGGCAGCAGAAAGCTATGGATATGAAATTAATCCAGAACTTAAACATGTATTTGAAGATTATATTACAACACATAACGATGCAGTATTTGCAGCTTACACAGATGAGATGAAATTAGCTCGTAAAACACACGTTGTAACAGGTCTTCCAGACACATACGGACGTGGACGTATCGTTGGCGATTACCGTAGAGTAGCTTTATATGGTATTGATTACCTTATTGCACAGAAAGAAGCAGACAAGAAGAACTGTGGTTGCGGAAATATGTATGATGACGTTATCCGTCTTCGTGAAGAAATCGCAATGCAGATTACAGCATTAAAGCAGATGAAAGAAATGGCTAAGATTTATGGCTATGATATTTCAGCTCCAGCTAAGAATGCTAAAGAAGCTTGTCAGTGGTTATACTTTGGATATCTTGCAGCTATCAAGACACAGAACGGTGCTGCAATGTCAGTAGGACGTGTATCTACATTCCTTGATATCTATTTTGAACGTGACTTAAAGAACGGTGTTCTTACAGAGTCAGAAGCTCAGGAAATCATTGATCATATGACAATGAAATTCCGTATGGTTAAATTCGCAAGAATTCCATCATACAATCAGTTATTCTCAGGAGATCCAACATGGGCTACTCTTGAAGTTGGTGGTATTGGAATGGATGGCCGTTCAATGGTTACTAAGACAGACTACCGTTTCTTACACACACTTGAGAACATGGGACCTTCACCAGAGCCAAACCTTACAGTTATGTACTCT
>OMVQ01000049.1 GCA_900314555.1 uncultured Eubacteriales bacterium
GCGGATATTTCTATTGTAGATAGTGTTAGGGATGAAATGAATATAAAGATATAAAGTTAAAAATATCATATGGTGAGTTAATTTATTGACAAAAAAGTAAATTAAACTTATAATACAGGTATCAATTGATACTATAGGAGGCAAGAACTTGATAGAGGGAACAAAAGCAAGAATTGAAAGCGAGCTGGAAGTGAAATCATATATTCAAAATTTAAGATTTGCATTAAATAATGGTGCTAAGATTGATTTCCAAGCAAAACGTCTTATTGATGAAAAACGAGAAGAGAAATATACAAACCAATATACTGTAAACAAGCTATTTCCTGATGAAAATCCAGTAGATGCTTTAAAAAGAGAATTATTGACACTTACTGTGGAAGATTATATGCAGACTGTTAAAGATATTAAATTTCCTAATAGAAGTGAAATGCGAGAGTTTGGAAAGGTATATAATGGAACAGAAGATGTATATATTAAAATAAGGGTAGAGTTACTGGGTATGTATGGAAATACAACAACTTTTGTAATGTCATTTCATTTTGCAGAAAAGAGTTTTACTTCAGAAATGTTTCCATATAAGAAGAAATAGGAGGTGTTTTCATGGATATGAAAATCATTAAAAGTGAAAAGAGAATATGTTCATGTTGTATGGAAGAACATGAAGTGAAAACAGTTCTAGTTATGAATCATGCTACTTTTAAGAACTGTACAGTTGATTATGAAGCAACATATCTGTTTTGTGAATTAGCAGAAGAACTTTATATGGATGAGCAGCAGATGCAGGACAATGACATAAGATTAAAAGATGCATATAGAAAAAAAGAAGGACTTTTGACATCTTCTGATATTATTGGAATTCGTGCAAAGTATGGAATAAGTCAAAGCGATTTATGTAAGTTGTTAGGATGGGGAGGTAAGACGATTACAAGATATGAAAGTCATCAGGTGCAAGACAAAGCGCATGATACTATACTCAAAAAAATAGGTCAGGATCCGGAATGGTTTTTGTCGCTTTTGGATAGTGCCAAAGATAATTTATCTTCAGAGTCATATCAGAAATATTTTAAGGCTGCTACTATCTTATATGAGGAAGATCAAGATGTATATTTAAGAAAGGCAATTGAAGCTAGTTATGCAAAATTTCATGGAAATTATATGGTTCACGGAAATGCAGAATTATCTTTGGATAAGGTTGTCGATGTAATAAGATATTTCGCCTCATCAATTAATGTGACCAGCTTATACAAGGTAAAATTGATGAAACTTATGTGGTATGCAGATGCTTTAGCATATAAAATAAGAGGCACGGCTATTACAGGGTTGGTTTACCAGGCACTTCCAATGGGAGCAGTTCCTGTAGGGCATAATTTCATAATTGACTTAAATGATGTACCTTGTGAGGAGGTTGATATGGGAGAAACGAATGCATATCATTTTTCATTAGTAGGTGAATTGACATTTCCTACTTTGTCTAAGGAGGAGAAAGACATTTTAGATGTTGTAATAGAGAAACTCGGAAAGATGAGTAAAAATGATATTGTAAATTTTATGCATAAAGAGAAGGCATATGTTGAAACCGCACCGAGAGATATTATACAATTCAAATATGTGGAAAGCCTGCAAATCTGAATGAGAAAGAGAATATTCTGGCAATAGAATATCTACTTGTACTGACCGTCTAATGTTAAAAGTAAAGAATAAATGGTAATATTTGGATGAACTGATGAATTAGATGAGGTTTCTTGCAAAAGGTTAAATAAATGGTAATATTTGTTGCATATTTATGAAAAAGCGGTCACCCACCGAACAATCCAAGCACTGACCCAATCACAAAACCAATAATAACCATATAAGTATTTTCAGTATATTTATTTATAAGTCGCTCTAACACATTTGCAGTTGCAAACGTACCAATAATAATTCCGAGTAGCAATGGAATAAGAGACAGCCATTTGAAAGTGTATACATTTTCAAGGACTGTGGTGTAAAGACCGAGAATATACAGCATATGAGATGCACTGATTCCTGGAAGCACCAGAGCGATAGCGACGATAATGCCACCGAGAAACTGCATAATAATAAATGAAAAACCTGAACCTGAGGCGAAAAGTCCTTTAGGAAGAATTGAAAGTGACAGAACCAGAAACAGACCGAGAAAAAGCCACAGAATATGGAATATGGACAGCTTTGTAATACCGGATTTCTTAACTAATAACGGAATACCACATAAGACAATGATGGCAAATATAATTCTGACATAGATACCAGTTGTAGAATTTGCGAGAAGATAGGATATAATCCTTGCAAATGCAACGAACCCAATAAGTCCGCCCAGTCCGATGTTACAAAGAAAAAGTATACTTTTGAAAGGCTCCTTTTTAATCTGGTTGACGTTATGAATCAAATCTTCATACACACCTAATATAATAGCCATGGTTCCGCCGGAGACACCGGGAATGGTCATCGTAGAACCTATAAAAAGTCCTTTTAAGAATAATATAATATTCATAAATATTTTACCCCTAACTTATAGTTTTAAGATTTATGTGTAATGATAGTCAAATTAAATTAAGTGAAATGTTTCATGAAACATTTTGTGAAACATACTCACGAGATTCTGATATATAATTCTCACATTTACAATATAATGATGGTAGATTATAATAAAGATATTCCTTAAAAAGAGAATTTAGACATTATTTTCATAAAAATTAAAATAAGTCTTGAAATATTGCATAGTATATTATAGAATACATTAAACCAATTAAATATTGTGAAACTCTTGTAAGAGGGAGTAACTGGCGTTTAGTTATGAATCAAAACGTTTACGACTGTGTCAATCCCGATATGGCGACATATCCGCGTTGTAATTAAATAGTGAGACTTTTACTGTACATTTTGTGTGCAGTAAAGGTCTCATTTTTAATTTATAAGAAGAAATACTTTTTGGTTTATGCAAAGAAATGGAGGTAAGAGATGAAAGAGTTGTATCAGATGACTTCAAATGAAGTCAGACAGAAACTAAATGGTAAGACAGAACCATTAACAAATGAAGAGATTGCTAAGAGACAGCAGGAATACGGTTTAAATGAATTAGTAGAAGAGAAAAAGAAAAATGTTTTTCAGGTGTTTATAAAGCAATTTGCAGATTTCCTTGTAATAATACTTATTATTGCGGCAATAGTATCGGCAGCATTAGGAGATGTGGAAAGCAGTGTTGTAATATTAGTTGTTATTACGATGAACGGAATACTTGGAACGGTTCAGACCATTAAGGCAGAACATTCTTTGCAGAGCCTTAAAGAGTTATCGATGCCAATGGCAAAAGTCATAAGAGACGGGCAGGTTATGAAAATAAGTTCAAAAGAATTAACGATTGGTGATGTGGTCTGTTTAGAAGCCGGAGATTATGTTCCGGCAGATGGACGAATTATAGAATCAGCAGGACTTAAGATAGATGAGAGTATGCTAACCGGGGAAAGCCTTGTGGTTGATAAAACCGACACAGTTATTGAAGAGGAGAAACCGCTTGCAGAAAGAACTAATATGGTTTATTCGGGCAGCTTAGTATCATTTGGAAGGGGAAGTTATATTGTTACATCAATCGGAATGAATACGGAGATTGGTAAAATCGCAAGTCTGCTGAAAGCGACTTCCGAAAAAAGAACACCTTTACAGATATCATTAGATAAATTTGGTCAGAAGCTATCTATAATAATACTTATTTTCTGTGCGATATTGTTCACTCTTAATATTATTCAGGGGGAAAATATTGAAAATGCATTTATGTTCGCAGTGGCATTGGCGGTAGCAGCAATTCCGGAAGCACTTAGTTCGATTGTAACTATCGTATTGTCATTTGGAACACAGAAGATGGCGAAGGAAAATGCGATAATCAGAAAGCTTCAGGCAGTTGAAGGACTTGGAAGTATTTCTGTTATTTGCTCGGATAAGACAGGAACACTTACTCAGAACAAGATGACCATAGAAGATACGTATTGTCTTAATGACGATAATTTGAAACTTGCTAAATACAGTATTTTATGTAATGATGCATCAATCAGAGATGATGAGCAGATTGGCGATCCTACGGAAGTTGCATTTGTGGTATGGGCAGAGAACTTAGGAATATCGGTTGAGGAAGTTCGTGCAAATAATAAGAGAATTTCTGAGAACCCATTTGACAGTGACAGAAAATTAATGTCAACTTTAAATGTTATTGTAAATGACAGCGCTATTAATAATTTTAATAATAATGATGTTAATGATATGGCTGATATGAATAATAGCAATTTAATAATGATAACAAAAGGTGCGACAGACATTATCTTATCAAGACTTGCTAATATAGAAGATAAAGGTGTAGTACGACAGGTTAATGACGAAGATAAGAGAGAAATCGAGAAGAAGAACATAGAATTTTCTAAAAAGGGAATGAGAGTTTTAGCTGTTGCATACAAGGATTATAAATCAGACAGTTTAATATCTGATGATGAAAATAATTTAGTGAACAATGAATCAGATAGTCTGGTAACTGGTAATTTGGATAATTTAACAGATTATAATTCATATGAATTAACAATAGATGACGAAGATAACCTCACGTTCTTAGGGCTTGTTGCTATGGTAGACCCACCAAGGGAGCAGTCGAAGTCAGCAGTACAGGAGTGTAAGGAAGCAGGAATAAAGCCTATAATGATTACCGGAGATTATAAGGTCACTGCGGCAGCAATTGCTAAGAGAATTGGAATCTTAGAAAATGATGATGAGGCGTGCGAGGGCAGCGTGATAGACAAAATGAGTGATGAAGAACTTGAGAATTTCGTAGAGAACATATCTGTTTATGCGAGGGTTTCGCCGGAACACAAGATAAGAATTGTAAGGGCATGGCAGGCTAAGGGAAATATAGTTGCGATGACAGGTGATGGCGTGAATGATGCACCTGCACTTAAGCAGGCGGACGTTGGTGTGGCTATGGGAATTACAGGAAGTGAAGTATCGAAAGATGCGGCAGCAATGGTGCTTACGGATGACAACTTCCAGACTATAGTCAAGGCAATAGAAAATGGCAGAAATATATATCAGAATATCAAGAATTCGATACAATTTCTGTTATCAGGTAATTTTGCAGGAATACTTGCAGTTTTATTCGCATCAATTGTGATGCTGCCTGTTCCATTTGCACCGGTTCATTTGTTATTTATAAATCTGCTCACTGACAGTCTCCCTGCGATAGCATTGGGATTTGAAAAGGGTGATAAAGATGTGATGAAGAAGCCACCAAGAGACAGAAATGAAAGCATTATGACTAAAGATTTCCTGATAAATGTTGGAATCGAGGGATTGGTTATAGCAACTACGACAATGACTGCATTTATGATTGGCTACAGAGATAATAATGCTTTGCTTGCGAGTACAATGGCGTTTGGAACATTATGTATGGGAAGATTATTCCATGGTTTTAACTGTAAATCAGATAAGCCGGTTATATTTAATAACTTATTTTCAAATAAATGGCTGATTGGTTCATTTTTGACAGGAGTAATCCTTATGAGTTTGGTGCTTATGATTCCGGCACTTCATACAGCTTTAAAAGTGCAGACTTTGAGTATTGCACAATTACTGATTGTATATGCACTTGCGGCAGCAGATTTCCTGATTATACAAGTGCTTAAATGGTTAAAAACATTGATAAAAAGATAGAATGCGAGGAAGAAACTAATCTTTTAAATAAGATTAAATAAAAAATTAAATAAAACGTATAAATAAAGGTAAAGCAGGTTTAAGCAAGATAAAGATAAATAAACTAAAATAAAAAAATATATGTATCTCCCGGAGAATTTTGGGAGATACATAACTAAAAGGATTATTTTTGACTAAATGGAGTAGAAATAATGTTTTAAATATTATAAAATCATCACGATGAATGGAGTGAAAATAATTCTGATGGAAATAAATTTTCCATAACTATTTGTTTTGGAACAAAAGCAAATAGAAAAAGAATATTTTTTTTACACATAGGTTAGTGTATACTAACTAAGGAAAGAGGTGACTAATCGAAATTAAATATGAATGATGAAGAAAAGATTTTTGAAAATATAGCAAGGGAAAACAGGGCAGAAGAGATATTTAAGAGCGAAGATTGTGAAATCTGGAAAATGAAGAACTCTTCAGGTGATGGACTCATAACTATGTACAATGTATTTCCGGGTGTAATTGTTATGTATAGTGATTTTCATATGTCATCGTGTATATCGGAATTTGATGCGACATCTACAGATTTACTTTGCATTAATCATTGTCGTGAGGGTTGTATGGAAAGTGAATTAAGGGCAGGCGCATATTACTATATTGAAAAAGGTGATTTGTGTGTAGATATCAGAAAATATCATGCAGGCAATGTTAATTTTCCATTAAATCACTATCATGGAATAGGAATCTGCTTTTATCGACCTGTAGCTGATAAACAACTGGCAAATGAACTTAATAATTTTCCGGTGAAGTTGTCAGACATTCAGAAGAAATTCTGTGACAATGATAAGCCACATATTATAAAGGCGAGCAAGGAAATTGAACATATTTTCTCGGAACTTTACGAAGTGCCATCGAAGATAAGAAAAGAGTATTACAGGATAAAGGTTTTCGAATTGCTGTTGTATTTAGATGCATTAGAAATCGATAAGGATAAATTTGATAAACCATATTTCTACAAAAGTCAGGTGGAAAAGGTAAAGAACATACATGAGCTGATTACAAATAATCTTACATATCATTATACTATCGAAGAATTGTCAGAAAAATATGATATATCAGCGACCGCATTAAAGGAATGTTTCAAATCAATTTATGGAAGTCCAATATATAAATATATTCAGACATACAGGATTAACAGAGCAGCAACATTGCTTAGAAACGGTTCTAATGAAAATGTTTCACAGATTGCAGGACATGTCGGATATGACAGCCCAAGTAAATTTGCGGCAGCATTTAAAAAGACTATGGGAGTAACGCCACTGCAATATAGAAAAAATAACGGTACACTACCGCTATAAACAAAAAAAGGAGATGTTTAAAAATGAAGAAAAAAAGTGCAATGTCAAGATTGTTTGACTATGCAGGAAATTTTAAGTACCTGACCATGGCATCATGGGTTCTTTCTGTGATTAGTGCATGGTTAGCATTAGTTCCATTTTATTATATCTGGAGAATTATCAAGGAAATACTTGATGTAGCACCTTTTTATGGTGATGCCAGGAATCTTAGTAAATACGGCTGGACAGCGGTCGGTTTTGCAATAGGTTCAATGCTTATTTACATATGCGCACTTATGTGTTCACACATTGCAGCTTTCAGAGTTCAGGCAAATATGAGGTCGAAAGTAATGCGACATATCCTTACACTTCCTTTAGGTTTTATGGACCGAGAGGGTAGTGGTAAAGTAAGAAAAATAGTAAATGAATCAAGTGCTGCCACAGAAACATATCTTGCACATCAGCTTCCTGATATGGCAGGAGCAATGGCTACACCTGTCGGTTTGTTAGTTTTACTTATAGCATTTGACTGGAAACTTGGGCTTTTAAGTCTTATTCCAACTGTACTTGCATTCTTAATTATGGGTTCAATGACAGGTGAAAAGATGAAAGAGAAGATGAAAGAATACCAGAATTCCTTAGAGGTAATGTCAAATGAAGCCGTAGAATATGTAAGAGGTGTTCCTGTTGTTAAAACATTCGGACAGTCAGTATTCTCATTTAAGAGATTTAAAGAGGCGATTAAAGGTTATGAGAAATGGACAATATCATACACATTAGACCTTAGAATGCCAATGACATTGTATACAACAATTATTAATTCAGTATTTGCAGTTCTTATGCTTGCAGGCTTTGTAATTACAAGAAATGGTGTAACTAAAGATTTTATTTTGAATTTCACATTCTATGTAATTATAACACCTATCATTACAGTTACACTTAATAAGATTATGTTCTCAAGTGAGAATAATATGCTTGTGGAAGATGCACTTTCAAGAATTGAGGGAATAACTAATATGAAGCCTCTTGAAGAGCCATCTGCACCAAAACACCCACAGGATTATTCAGTATCTGTAAATAATGTTTCTTTCAGATATGCTGATGCTAAGAGCAATGCATTGAATGACATTAATATGAATATTAAATCAGGTGAACATATTGCACTCGTTGGTCCATCAGGCGGTGGTAAGACAACACTTGCAAGTCTTATCGCGAGATTCTGGGACGTTAATGAGGGTGAAATAAAGATTGGCGGAGTAAATGTCAAAGATATCGCAGGCAAAGAACTTATGAACACGGTTTCGTTTGTATTTCAGGATAGCAAGTTACTTAAAATGTCAATATTTGATAATGTAAGATTAAGTAAACCTGATGCAACAAGAGAAGAAGTTCTTAAGGCTCTTAAAGATGCACAATGTGATGATATTATCGCAAAAATGCCAAAAGGTATAGATACAATGATTGGCTCAGAGGGTACATACGTGTCAGGTGGTGAAGCGCAGCGACTCAGTATCGCAAGAGCAATGTTAAAAGATGCGCCAATTCTTGTATTAGATGAGGCTACAGCATTTGCGGATCCTGACAATGAAGCTAAGGTTCAGGAGGCATTTGCAAATCTTTCAAAAGGCAAGACAGTTATTATGATAGCTCACAGACTGTCAACTGTTACAAATGCTGATAAAATATATGTATTAAAAGATGGCAGAATTGCAGAGCAGGGAACGCATGATGAGTTAAATAATAAAGGCGGAATATATACTCATATGTGGTCTGAATACAATAAATCAGTAAATTGGAAGGTAGGTGTGAGATAATGAATTTAAACGAAAAATTACAACATAAATATGCGTTGTCGCCTAAGGGTGCAAAGGATATGGTAAAGGCATTTATTTCCGTAACTGTGTCAAATATTGTTCTTATGCTTCCTGTTGGTTTACTTTATTATCTTGTTAAAGATTTTATAAATAATGATGTAACTTCTAATAAGAGAATTCTTTATATTGTTGGAAGTGTTATCTGTCTGTTATTAATAGCGATAACAACTTATATTCAATATAATGCAACATTCCTTTCGACTTATGTGGAAAGCGGAGTCAGACGAACATCACTCGCTGAAAAGTTAAGAAAATTACCTCTTTCTTATTTTGGTAAAAAAGATTTATCAGACCTGACAAGTACAATTATGGCTGATTGTGCCACACTAGAGACGGCATCATCACATTGGATTCCTGAATTAATAGGAGCAATGATTTCGACACTTATTGTATCTGTAAGCCTTTTCTTCATTAACTGGAGAATGGCAATCGCAGCATTATGGGTTTTACCTATTGCATTTATCATTGTATTAAGTTCTGCAAAGGTACAGAAGAAATTAAGTGAAAATCATATGAGTCTTAAGATGAATCTTGCAGATGGTATTCAGGAATGTTTAGAAGCACTTAGAGATTTAAGAGCTAATAATGCAAGCGAAAGCTATATGGAGGGACTTGATAAGAAGATTAAAGCAGTTGAGAAACATTCCATAGTTACTGAGTTTGGAACAGCAGTATTCGTAGGTTCAGCACAGATGATTTTAAAAGTAGGCATCGCAACTGTTGCACTTGTGGGTGGAATACTTCTATCAAAAGGCAAAATTGATATATTTACTTTCTTTATGTTCTTACTTCTGGTGTCAAGATTATATGATCCTATGCAGATTTCATTACAGAATCTTGCAGCAATTATATCTGCAGATGTACCTTGCAGAAGAATGGACGAAATCTTGTCACACAGTATACAGACTGGCTCGGAAGAATTGACAAATAAGGGTTGCGATATCGTATTTGACCATGTTGCATTTGGGTATGATGGCGCAGATAATGTACTTAGTGATGTGTCATTGTGTGCAAAACAGGGCGAAGTTACAGCTTTAATCGGACCATCAGGTGGTGGTAAGACAACGGTATCAAGACTTGCAGCAAGATTCTGGGATATTAATAAAGGTAAGATTACTGTTGGTGGAATGGATATATCTAAGATTGATCCTGAGAAACTTATGTCTCTGTATTCAATCGTATTCCAGGACGTTACTTTATTTAACAATACTGTTATGGAAAATATACGAATAGGTAAGAAGGATGCAACTGACGAGGAGGTTATCGCAGCTGCTAAATTAGCACACTGCGATGAATTCGCAGAGAAGATGGCTGACGGTTATAACACCATGATTGGTGAAAATGGTTCGGAATTATCAGGTGGTGAACGCCAGAGAATCTCAATAGCCAGAGCGTTCTTAAAAGATGCACCTATTATTCTTCTTGATGAAGCAACAGCATCTCTTGACGTAGATAACGAGACTTTGATTCAACAGTCACTTTCAGAGTTAATTAAGAATAAAACTGTTCTTATAATTGCACACAGAATGAGAACTGTAGCAAGTGCAGATAAGATTGTCGTTCTGAAAGATGGCGTGGTAGCTGAACAGGGAAGTCCTGCAGAGCTTGAAGCTAAGAATGGCATATATAAACATATGATGAGTATGCAGCTTAAGAGTGCGGAGTGGAAGATGAATTAGAAAAGATAAATTAGAAATTATTTTCGTTTGACAGCAAGAAAAAGTTTTGCTATAATCCGAAATATCCGAGTTGCGAAGCGCGTAAGTCCAGGAATGGACTTACGTGCTTTTTTGTTGTATAGGAAATTTCTTAGTATTTCCTATACAACAAAAAGCTTCGCAGGAATGTGCACACTTTTGCAAGGGAAAATGTTGCATAAAGCATCATAAACATAAAAATTATGAAAAGGTAATGCAAAATGTTGCAAAAGTGGCATTAAATGCTTTGACACTTGCGTTTCCGATTCAGATGTTAATGGTGGCAATTGCTATTGGTACAGGTGTCGGAACCAATGCATTACTTGCTAAAAGTCTTGGTCAGGGCAATAAAGAGAAAGCAAGTAAAGTCGCAGGAAACAGTATTTTTCTTGCAACTGTAATATATATTATTTTTCTGATATACGGAATGGTCGGAGTGAGAGCATATATATCAACGCAGACGAAAAATGCACTCATAAGAGAAATGGCAGTTGATTATCTTAGAATCTGTTGCGTAATTTCATTTGGTATTACATTTTTCTCAATATTTGAGAAATTATTACAGGCGACAGGACGTTCGTTATATTCAACAATTGCACAGATTCTTGGTGCTGTCGTAAATATTATTTTAGACCCGGTACTTATCTATGGTTTATGTGGCTTTAAGGAATATGGAGTAAAGGGTGCAGCTTATGCGACTGTAATCGGACAGATAGTTTCATTTGTGACAGCACTTATATTTCATTTGAAATTCAATGTCGAAATTGATAATTCATTAAGATATAAGAAACCATCATTTACAATAATAAAAGAAATATATGCAATTGGTCTGCCGGCAATTATATCGCAGGCGCTAATGTCGATTATGACATATGCTTTAAATATTATATTTGTACGAATTGATGAATCAGTGGTTACTGCATATGGATTATATTATAAGATTCAGCAGTTTGTTCTCTTTGTAGCATTTGGATTAAGAGATGCCATAACACCGATTGTATCATTTAATCATGGTATGAGAAGTAAGAAACGTGTTAAAGACGGAATTAAATATGGAATGTTATATACATTCATAATTATGTTTGTGGGTATGGCGGTACTCGAAATCTTTGCAAATCAGTTGTCGGCAGTATTTGGTCTGTCAGGAAATACCCAGAACCTATGTATTGATGCAATGCGTATCGTTTCAATAAGTTTCGTATTTGCCGGAATAAATATTGCATACCAGGGAATCTATCAGGCCATCGATAGTGGCTTGGAATCCCTGATTATATCGGTACTAAGACAGTGTATAATAGTTCTTCCTTTAGCATATTTATTTTCAAATGTTGCGATTAAAAATGCTGATAAGACATGGTTAATATGGACGTGTTTTCCTATAACCGAGGCGATTACGGCATTTGTGGCATATTTATTAATGAAGCGAATTAACAGGACTAAATTAAGTGAACTTAATTAAATTAAATACAAAATTATATGAAAGAGGTCAATATGAATAAAATAGTTACAATCAGCAGAGAATTTGGCAGTGGTGGACGTTTTGTCGGTGAACAGCTTGCTAAAAGACTTGGAATACAATTTTATGACAAAAAGATAATTAGTGAGGTTGCAGAGAAAACAGGTCTTGCAGAAGAATTTATAGAGCAGAAAGGCGAATATGCACATCTTAAAAATATTTTTGCATATGGTCTGATTGGCAGAAATCAAAACGGAGAATCAATCGATGATATTCTGTATGCCACTCAAAGGGAAATTCTAATTGATGCAGTAAAGAAAGGTCCATGTGTTATAGTTGGAAGAAATGCTGACTACATTTTCAAGGATTATAAGGAATGCATAAACGTATATATATGCGGAAATATGGAAGAAAAGATTGCAAGAATCAGTAAACTGTATGATAAGACGGAAGAGGAGGCAAAAAAGCTTATCCACGATATAGATAAGCGAAGAAGTGTTAATTATAAATATTATACTGAAAGACAGTGGGGACTTTCTAAAAATTACACAATTTCATTAAACAGCAGTGAAATTGGATACGAAAAATGTATTGATATTATAGAGGAACTTTATAAAATGCATATGTAAAGAAAATAAGTGTAATTATCGAGTAAGTATAAATTTAAGTTGAAAATATTTACATAAAAAATTTATGTATAAAAAGTCATAACGTATGTTGACAATTATAGTTAACATACGTTATATTAGTTATAACGATTTTTACATTATAAAGTTAAATTATGTTAGGAGGTTATATTATGTTGCTTGAATATTTGCAGGAAAATTACAAAGCAAATGAGCCTATATTTGTATCTGATATAGAATTACCGGTTACTGATACGAATTTACGGCAGATGTTTAAGGTGTTATGTGATAGTGGGCAGATTGTGAGATATGATACAGGAATTTACTATTTGAAAGGGAAGTCGAGATTAAAAGGTGGAGTCAGTCTGTCGGCTGATGTAGTAGCAAGATATAAGTATATTTCAAGAAATAATAAGATAGATGGATATTATTCGGGATTTACGTTTGCGAATCAGTTGGGACTGACTACACAAGTTCCTTTTGTGATGGAAATTGTAAGTAATAATGCAAGTGCTAAATGTCGTGAAGTAAATGTGAAAAATCAGAAGATAATACTTAGAAAGCCACGAACACTTATTACAAAAGAGAATTGTGATATTTTGCAATTGTTAGATTTACTTAAAGACTTTGATAATTACGTTGATGATGATATGGATATGGCAACGAAGAGACTTATAAGTTATGTGAAAAAGTTAAAATTAAAAAGGAGTGAGGTAGATAAATATATAGATTTATATCCGGAGAGAATTTATAAAATTATTTATGAAACGAGGTTGTATGATGCATTTGCATAATGATAGAGGGTTATTTGAAGAGGTAGTGATGTCTGCTGCTGAGAAATTTGGTATGGCGGTACCAATTGTTGAAAAAGATTATTATGTTACATTGATTTTAAAAAATTTATCAGAGAGATGTCCGGAGTGTGTATTTAAAGGAGGAACTTCATTATCAAAATGCTATCATGCCATTGAACGATTTTCGGAGGACATAGATATTACTTTTTCAGATAAACTTACACAGGGTATGAGGAAAAAATTAAAGAATATAACTATAGCGGGTATTAGCAAATCTCTTAATATGCCTATAATTGATTGGGATAATACACGTAGCAGAAGAAATTATAATTGTTATACTTTTTCGTATGAACCAATTGATGGATATGCTACACAGGGAAAACTGATTCAGGGAGTGAAAATGGAAGTTTCATTAGTCACAATTGCTTTTCCGACAGTACAGCTTTTAGTAGATAGTTATGTTTATCAGTTCCTAAAAGATGAAAATATGGATATTGTAGATAAATATAATTTGCAACCATTTATTATGAATATTCAGGAACTGGAGCGTACATTTATAGATAAGGTATTTGCAATTTGTGATTATTATTTACAAGGGAAAATAAAAAGATATTCGAGACATTTATATGATATTTATATGCTATTTCCAAGAATTAAGCAAAATAGAGAATTCAAGGAATTAGTACATCAGGTAAGAAGATTACGTGCAGCGATGGAGATATGTCCATCAGCAGTTGATGGTGTAAATATTCCGGAATTACTAAAGGAGATAGTGAATAAAGATGTATATAGGGCTGATTATATGGAGATAACCACATATTTTCAGAATCAGCCTGTAGAATATGAAAAGGTTATGGAGATAATAAAAGAGATTGCTGAAAATGGAATGTTTGATGAATAAATAATACAGTATTTATTTAATCAAATAATTGACATAAAGATATAATTCTAGAATATAATTTTATAATCTCTAAAAATTTTGTTGAAAATAGACATTGATTTATTATAGATTTATTGTATTATATTCATAAAGAAATAAATCACAGAAATGGAGATTAACGCAATGAAAGAATTTAAACCTATTAAAGAGGGTAAAGTACGTGAAGTATATGATAACGGAGACAGCCTTATCATAGTTGCTACAGACAGAATATCAGCTTTTGATGTTATTCTTAAGAATGTTGTACATAAGAAAGGTGCAATTCTTACACAGATGTCTAAGTTCTGGTTCGATTTCACAAAGGATATTGTTCCAAACCATATGATTTCTGTAGATGTTAAAGATATGCCTGAATTCTTCCAGAATGAGAAATATGATGGAAACAGTATGATGTGTAAGAAATTAGATATGCTTCCAATCGAATGTATCGTTAGAGGATATATAACAGGTAGTGGCTGGGAAAGCTATAAGAAAAACGGTACTGTATGTGGAATTAAGCTTCCAGAGGGATTACAGGAATCAGACAAGTTACCTGAACCAATCTATACACCAACAACTAAAGCAGATTTAGGTGACCATGATGAACATATTACTTTTGAAGACAGTGTAGAGATTCTTGAGAAGCTTCACCCTGGAAAAGGCGAAGAATATGCTAAGAAGATTATGGATTGCACAATTGCACTTTACAAGAAATGTGCAGAATATGCATTAAGCAAGGGAATTATCATTGCAGATACAAAATTTGAATTTGGTTTAGATGAGAACGGAAATGTAGTTCTTGGTGATGAGATGCTTACACCAGACAGCTCAAGATTCTGGCCATTAGAGGGTTACAAACCTGGACAGGGACAGCCTTCATTCGATAAACAGTATGTAAGAGACTGGTTAAAACAGAACCCAGATAGTGATTATCATCTTCCAGATGAAGTTGTTGAGAAATCAGTTGATAAATATAAAGAAGCATTTGAATTAATTACAGGAAAGAAATTTGAATAGTTAATTTAAGACTAGCATCTTATAAAGAGATAATTTCTTTATATTTAATATTTATATATGTTTATATATGAAAATCTAATCATTAATAAATATGATACATAATTAATTAGAAATAGTATTCTTAGATAAATGTGAATTATCAGATTTGTCGAGGGTACTATTTCTTTTTTACATTAAAGAGATTAAGTGTGATATAATTACATTCAAAATTATACAGGTGATTAATAAAACAATGAATACAAATACTTAATTTTTATAGAAAAGAGGGTGACACCGATTATTTACATAGTTGAAGATGATGACAACATTCGTGAAGAATTAAAATTATTACTAAATACATCAGGATACGAAGTACGCACAACTACAGATTACAAAAATGCTGTAGATGATATATTAAATGTGAACCCTGATATGGTTTTGCTAGACGTTAATTTAGAGGGAATAAGCGGTCTTACGATATGCGACCGTCTAAGAGATAAGTCAGATGTTCCTATCATATTTGTAACGGGAAATAACACTTCAATGGACGAGCTTAACTGTATTATTCGTGGTGGTGACGATTACATCAGTAAACCATATCAACCACCGATATTACTTGCAAGAATTGCTGCATTACTCAAGCGGACTAAGAAATCAACTGATAAGAAGTCAGACACTATATTAGAATGTGGAAATGTAAGGCTGGACACATCTGTTGCATTGATTTATAAGGATAATAAGAAAGCAGAACTTACGAAAAATGAAATGAAGATACTTTATTATTTATTTGCAAATAAAGGCAAGATAATTTCAAGGGAAGAACTGATTGACTACTTGTGGGACAATGATGTATTTATTGATGACAATGCCTTGAGTGTAAATGTTACAAGAATAAGAAATAAATTAAAAGAATTAGATGAAGAAAAACTTATACAGACTAAGAGAGGAATGGGCTACATATGCGGCTGACAGATTATTTATCAGACAAAATAATTGTAATACTTATAAATATGGCATCTATGATGGCACTTAGTCTGTACCTCATTTCGACAGGCAACTATCTTACAAATGTAATATTAATACTTGCAGCGTGGGGGATAATTTTAGTTACTTATCTGAGCGTGGACTATATAATTAAGAGAAAATATTTTAATAAAATAGAAGATACCCTAAAAAATCTTGATAAGCCATATCTTATAGCAGAAGTAATGGATAAAGGCAACAGCATTTATGACAAAATCTACAGAGAAATAATACACACATCTAATAAATCAGTAATAGAAGAGATAAGAGATTTGAAAAAATCACAGTCAGAATATAAGGAATATATTGAAAGCTGGGTTCACGACATCAAGACACCGTTAACAGCCATTAATCTCATATGTGAAAATAATAAAAATGATTATACGAAGAAAATTCAGAGAGAAACCGGAATAATTGAAAACCAGGTGGAAAATGTCCTGTATTATGCCAGAATGGAGCAGGTATATAAAGATTATATGATACATAGCATTAATCTTAAAAATGTTGTATTAAATTCTGTCAGAAGAAATAAGTTGTATTTCATTCAGGGAAAAATGCAGGTAAATGTTGAATTCGATGACATAATGGTTTCGACAGATGAGAAATGGATAGAATTCCTGCTTAATCAGATATTCTTAAATGCTATCAAATATCGTTCAAACGAAAATGCACACATAGATATAACAACAAATAAGCAGGATAAAAATATAGAACTCATAATAGAAGATAATGGAATTGGAATACCTAAGGAAGATATCGGCAGGATATTTGAGAAAGGCTTTACGGGAAGTAACGGTAGAAGAGATAGCGAGAAAGAAAATAATACAGAAAATAATATCAGAAAAGATATCGAAAAAGAATACAACAGAGAAGAAAATAGTGTCAGAAAAGATATCGAAACAGATTACAACATAAGTAAAAAAGCGACAGGAATAGGTTTGTATCTGTGTAAAAATCTGTGCGATAAGTTAGATATCGGAATCAGATGTGAGTCAGAGGAAGGCAGATATACACGAATGATTCTTACATTTCCTGATTCAGATTATGCGAAGTTGTAAGTCTATACCACAACTCGATTTATGACGTATCGTGTGGCATGGACGTTCAACTTCACTACTGTTAGGTAAATGCATACAAATATTACAAAATTGTAAGATTTGTGAAATCTAAAGTGATACAAGAAAATTTAAAAAGGTAGTAGACTCATTTTAGTAAAAATAAAGCCGTTAAGATTAAAAGAATCAAATAGTTTATATTAGATGAAGATAAACTTTTGAATATATTTAGGCGGCTTGGAAATGAGGTAAAAATGAGTGAATATATAAAAGTATGTGAAGTCGAAAAATATTATGGAGAGGGCAGTAATGTAACCAAGGCTGTTGACGGAGTAAGCTTTGATGTGGATAAAGGTGAATTTGTCGGGATTATGGGTGCATCAGGCTCCGGTAAATCGACATTGCTTAATATGATGTCTACGATTGATAAAGTAACTGCGGGACACATTTACTATGGCGAAACGGATATAACCGGTTTGAATGAAGATAAATTATCTGATTTCAGAAGAGATAATTTAGGGTTTGTATTTCAGGACTTTAATTTGCTTGATACACTTACGATTGGAGAAAATGTTGCGTTAGCAATGACATTTCATACGAAACGTAAGAAAGAGATAAAAGAAAAAGTGGATGAGATGTTAAATCTGCTAGGGATTAGTGGAATACGTGATAAGTTTCCGTATCAGGTATCCGGTGGGCAGAAACAGAGATGTGCCTGTGCAAGAGCACTTATAAATAATCCGTCGCTTTTACTTGCTGATGAACCAACAGGTGCGTTAGATTCTAAAGCAGCACAGACGTTGCTTGAGACATTTACAAGGATAAACAAGAGTATGCAGGCTACCATACTAATGGTTACACACGATGCATTTTCGGCAAGCTATTGTGACAGGATATTATTTCTTAAGGACGGCAAAATCTTTAATGAACTGGTGAAAGGCGATAAGAGCAGACGTGATTTCTTAAATGAAATATTAGATATTCTTGCATTGACCGGAGGTGACAAAGATGTTAAGTAAACTCGCTTTCAGAAATGCTAAGAGGTCTTTGAAAGATTATCTTATATATATTATTACGATGACTATAATTGCAGCTATGATGTTCGCATTTGATTCAATGATTTTCAGCAAAGAAGTAAGAAATATGTGCAGTGAAGCAGGAATTATGGCGGCAATGCTTGGAATTGCGACATTTTTCATAGTGTTAATTGTGGCATGGCTTATCAATTATATGGCAAAATTTATGCTTGAGAAGAGAAGTAAGGAATTCGGAACATATCTGCTGCTTGGAATGAAGCGGAAAGAAATATCGCATTTATATATGAAAGAGAATCTTATAATGGGAACCATCGGGTTTGTGATTGGTTCTGTGGTGGGAATGTTTCTGCAGCAGATAATTATGACGATATTCTATAGCGTATTTAACATAGAATACAAGGTAAAAATAGATGTACAGGGATTATCTGTATTAATGACGGTCTGCTGTTATTTTGGCTGTTATCTTCTTGCTCTATTTCGTAATAAACGTAAGTTTAAGAAAATGAATATTTCAGAATTAATGAAAATGGATAAGGAGAATGAAAAGATTAAGCAGGGAAGTCCTGTTTTATCACAATGGCTTTTCTTTGGTTCGCTTGCTTACATAATTCTGTTTTTCATTAAATTATTTGAGGGCAGATACACTGTGTCTGGTGTAATTCTTATGAGCATAGGACTTATTATTTCTATTTATATGATTTACTTTGGAATTGCGGGATATATAGCAAGATGTGTCCAGAAAGGCAGCAGAAGAGTCTATAAGAATAATAATTTATTTATCTACAGACAACTTTCTTCAAAATTAAGCACAATGCGTTTCACAATGGGAAGTCTTACAATATTACTTACGTGTGCAATTCTGGGTGGAACTATTGCCATGATGTTTGCAAAATACCAGGATACCGAGCTTAAGAATATAATGCCTTTTGATGTACTTATATATAGTAATAATGTAAATGAAGATTTCAAGGAAGAAACGGAAGCCATAGAGGATTTAGCAGGAATAAAAGAAAAGTTAATTTACCACATTTACCAGAATGGAAGTCATAAAATAAATGATTTTCTCTATGTAAATGCATCTACGATAACAAAAATATACAGAACTAAAGATGGAAAATTAGATGAAGAAGCTGTTAAAAATGACGGAGATGAATACTATGATTATGATACATTTATAAGTCTTAGTGATTATAATGCTTTAAGAAAAATGCTTGGCTACGAAGAGATTACATTACATGAGAATGAGTACGCCATCAATATTAAGAAGAGAATGAAAAATGATTTGAAAGGAGAAATACTTAATACAAAAGTGGAAGCGGGTGATAAGGAACTCAGGTTTTCTAAGATATATACTGACAGCATTTCACAAAACGGAATAAATGGTGCAGATTATCTGATTGTAGTTCCGGACAGTGCAGCAGAGAAGATGACGCCGTATTATACGAATCTTGCAGCCAGTGTTAAGAACGTTCCTGATAATAAACTTCGTGATAAATTAGATGACATAAGACAGAAGAAGAATGGAATTATGCCTGAGGAAGAATTTCAGAAGTTAGTCAGGGAGGGGAAGATTAGCAGTAATGAAGAATGGGATGATGTTACTCTTGGTGGTTATGGAACTGATAATATAATTGCGGTGTTTGCAGATGTGTTAGTATCAGCACCAATGACTAAAGAGATGAAATTTGTCATAACAGCAATTGTCTTTCCAATAGCATATGTAGGAATTGTATTTGTCTGTGTAGCACTCACCATTTTAGCAGTACAGCAGTTAAGTGATTCTTCAAAATACAGATTCAGATATGTTGTTCTTCGTAAATTAGGACTTAACGAAAGAAGCATTAATAGAATAATTTTAAAGCAGTTACTTGGATATTATATGATTCCGGGAATCGTATCACTCATAATAAGTGGAATAATAGCAGTATTTACCGGAAATAATTTCGTGAAATATACGGGTGTTTCGGGAAGTGGTATGTATTATTTCGGAATTTCAACATTGGTATTCTTTGGAGTGTATGTTATATATTTTATAGCAACATATGTAGGCTTTAAGAAAAATGTGTAAAAAATTGCGCTGGCATTGTTAAGATATATTATCAAATTCATTTGACAAATATGTATCTTAACCAAACAAGTGCAGTTCTGAAAGTAAAAGAGTTTTGTATGTAAAGATTTTAATGCCTGAATAAATCTGACATTAAAGTCTGTTACATACAAAACTCTTTTCTGGTAGGAAAAATTGTAATCCCCATTGATGAGCCTTCCTTCAATGGCTTGTGATCAATGGGGACAAAAAGATGTAGGATGTATTGGGTATATGTATAACAGCTCTCGCTGTTATAACATTGAGAGGTGTAAAGCAAACCCCTTTCGTTTGCTTTACGATTGTTATTATAAGGGATAAATTTGTCTAAAAATTGAATTAATTCTAAAAAAAGTATAAAATTAATAAAATAATTATAAACTATCATAGTTAATTGTAATGCCATAAATAAAATGTTATAATACTATTCATAATAAAGTTAAGGTATGTTTACGTGATAAAATAATGGAAAATGCAGAGAAAAGAGGTTAAATGTGAAAAATAATGCTGAGGCGGTTATTTTTCACATAAGTAATTGTTTGCGGGCGAAAGCAATTACTTATTATGGCAGATGAGAAATCGATTAATCGAATTTCTCATCGCCTCTTCGCGACAGGTCGCTCAGAAAAGAGGTAAATATGAATATAAAAAAGTATATTTATGATGGAAGTAAGAAATTTGTCCCTGATAAATTTGATACTAAGGAAACAGGTGGATTTACTAAAGAAGAAGCAGTCAAGCTGATGAATGAGAATCTTCCTAAGATTGATGAATTACAGAAGAAGCTTTATGCCGAGAAGAGAGAGGGAATTATATTCTTGTTTCAGGCGATGGATGCAGCAGGTAAGGACGGAACGATTCAGGCAGTTTTGAGCTGTCTGTCACCTCATGGAGTCAAGGAGTACGCATTTAAAGCACCGAATGCGACAGAATTGGCACACGACTATCTGTGGAGGGTTCATCATTGTGTACCTGAGAAAGGTCAGATAGCCATATTTAACAGAAGCCATTACGAGGATGTACTTATTGGAAGAGTCCATAAATTATATAAGAATCAGCCAAGAGCCTCTTATGTGAAATTAAATGAGGTTATGAAGAACAGATATGAAGATATCAGAAATTTTGAAAAATATTTATATAATAATAGTATAAGAATTGTTAAAATATATCTTAATGTATCGAAAGATGAGCAGGCGAGAAGATTTTTGTCACGCTTAAATGAGCCTAAGAAATATTGGAAGTTCAGTTCATCTGACCTTAAGGAAAGAGAATATTGGGACGAATACCAGAAGGCATTTGCAGAGGCGGTTAACCAGACGGCGATGGATTATTGTCCATGGTATGTAATTCCGGCAGACCATAAATGGTATATGAGATATTTGGTAAGCCAGATTATATTAGATACATTAGAGGATATGAAACCTGATTTTCCAAAGGTAAGTCAGGCGGTAATGGAGAATTTTGACGAAGCAAGAAAATTATTAGAAGACGAATTAAGAGAAGAAATGGAGGAATAGAATAAAATGAAAATTTTAGTATTAGGTGGTGCAGGATATATAGGTTCACATACTGTATATGAATTAATCGATGCCGGAAATGAGGTTGTAATAATAGATAACCTTGAGACAGGGCATATGAAAGCTGTACACCCACAGGCTAAATTCTATAAAGGAGATTTAAGAGACAGAGCATTTGTTGACAGTGTATTAGATACTGAGAAGAATATAGATGCAGTAATTCATTTTGCAGCAAATTCATTGGTTGGCGAAAGTATGGTTAATCCTTTGAAATATTATGACAATAATTTATGTGGAACAAAGGTGATGTTAGAATCGCTTGTGGCTCATGGAATTGATAAAGTTGTATTTTCTTCAACAGCCGCAACTTATGGCGAACCTCAGAGCGTTCCGATTGTGGAGACTGATCCTACCAGACCAACTAACTGTTATGGTGAAACTAAATTATCTATGGAGAGAATGTTCTATTGGACAGGTGTGGCACATAATTTACGATTTGTATCGTTAAGATATTTTAATGCGTGTGGTGCACATATAAGCGGACAGATTGGTGAGGACCATAATCCTGAAACACATCTTATTCCATTGATTCTACAGGCAGCAAGCGGTAAACGTGACCATATAAGCATTTTCGGAACTGATTATGATACAGTAGACGGAACCTGCGTGAGAGACTACATACACGTTACTGATTTGGCACAGGCACATATTTTAGCAGTGAAATACCTTATGGCCGGTAATAAGAGCGACATATTTAACCTTGGAAATGGCGTTGGCTTTACAGTAAGACAGGTAATAGATGAAGCTAAGAAAGTAACCGGAGTGGATATAAAAGTAGTAGAAGAGGGCAGAAGAGCAGGTGATCCTGCAACACTTATAGCTTCAAGTGAGAAAGCTAAGAGTGTACTTGGCTGGAAACCGGAATATGCTGATTTATCTAAGATAATTGAGACAGCATGGAAGTGGCACAGCGAACATAAAAATGGTTTTGAGGATTAGTAAATGTTTTGACATAGAGTCAGACGTTTACTAGACTTGAGATAATAACAATGGAGGTAGAAAGACTATGACAAAGAAATGCAGAAAGCATGTTGTAATGTCTATTGTATTAGGAATTATTTTTACATTAAGTCTTATGTTTGACGGAAATAATTCTACAACTAATATAGAAGCAATGGCAGCAACAGGCGCAGGCGTGCAGTACCAGACACACGTCCAGACATATGGCTGGCAGAATTATGTGTCAAATGGTGCAGAAAGCGGCACAACGGGACAAGGTAAGAGATTAGAGGGAATCCGCATTAAATTAAATAATGCAGATTACAGCGGAAGTATACAGTACAGAACTCACGTACAGAGCTATGGCTGGATGAGCTGGGCAAGCGATGGAGCGATGAGTGGAACATCAGGTCAGGCAAAGAGACTTGAGGCAATCCAGATTAAGCTTACAGGAGAGATGGCTAATAAGTATGATGTTTACTACAGAGTACATTCTCAGAAGTTTGGCTGGTTAGGCTGGGCTAAGAATGGTGAGTCAGCAGGAACAGCAGGATATGGTTACAGACTTGAATCAATCCAGATTAAACTTGTTAAAAAAGGAAGTGCAGCACCTGGAAGTACAGCGAATGCATTTCGTGAGACATTTGTTAAATACAGAACCCACGTACAGAGCTATGGCTGGCAGGGATATGTAAGCGATGGAGCGTTAAGCGGAACATCAGGACAGGCAAAGAGACTTGAGGCAATCCAGATTTCTCTTGTTAATCCAAGATATTCAGGAAGCATACAGTACAGAACTCACGTACAGAGTTATGGCTGGATGAACTGGGCGAGCAACGGAGCATTAAGCGGAACATCAGGACAGGCAAAGAGACTTGAAGCCATCCAGATTAAATTAACAGGCGAGATGGCTAATAAATATGATGTATACTACAGAGTTCACGCACAGACATATGGCTGGTTAGGCTGGGCTAAGAATGGTGCATCAGCAGGAACTTCAGGTTATGGAAAGAGACTTGAAGCTATAGAGATTAAATTAGTAGCTAAGGGAAGTGCAGCACCCGGAAGCACAGCAAATGCATATGTAGAGAAACCAACTACAGTTGCAGCAACAGGCATAACACTTAATAAGACAAGCTATACTTTAACAAAAGGCGGTACATATACATTAAGTGCTACAGTAGCACCATCTAACGCAACAAATAAGACAGTTACATGGACAACAAGTGATAAATCTGTTGCAACAGTAAGCAGTACAGGTAAAGTTACAGCAGTTAAGGCAGGTACAGCTACAATTACAGCTAAGACATCTAATGGTAAGACAGCAACATGTAAGATTACTGTTAAAGATTCAGCACAGCCTGTAATCGGAACGGATACAGACCAGGGCGATCAAGAAGCATTATACAACGCATTATTTGATATTAATAACAAAGTTACATTTGATATGGATATCAGTGATGACCAGATTAAATTAATGCAGCAGGATTACAAAGCAGGTAATGATATCTATAGAAAGATTGATAAGCTTACAGTAACAGTTGGTAATAAGAAGTATGATATTTACGAAGTCGGTGTAAGAATTAAAGGTAATACATCAAGAGTAAATATTTACAATAACGGAAATGTAGATGATAGAAACTTAATACATTTAAAGATAAGTTTCAAAGAAACATTCGATGATGAGACAGAATATGGCAGCGATGCTAAGGTATGGGCAAATGATGCTGACAGAAAAGCCAGAAAGAAGAGAACATTTGCAACATTAAAAGTTATCGAACTTAAATGGAACAGAAATATTGATGGAACATACATAGGCAACTATTATGCAAATCAGTTATTCAGAGCATCAGGTGTTGTTACACAGAATACATCACTTGCAAATGTAAGATTTGGTGGATACAATTACGGTGTATACACAATGTATGAAATGGTAGATGAAGTATTCTTACAGAGATATTTTGGTGATGATTCAGGAGACCTTTACAAATGTGCATGGGGTCAGACAAACAATGGTGTAGGTAACTGGAGTGGTGCTACATATAAGAAAGATACCATTAATTCAATGAGCGTTGAAGAAAGTGGTAAGAATTTCATCTATGAATTAAAGACTAATAAGAAGAAATCAACACATGCATCACTTAAGAATTTCATTAACACATTTGCACAGGGAACACCTACTAAGGCAACATTTGAAAGTCTTGTTGATTCAGACAGATTTGTTAAATTCGCAGCAGCATCTTACTTCGTAGGTAACCCTGATGATTTAAGAAATAACTACAATAACCATTACATTTACTTTATGAAGAATGGCAAGGCAGTTTACATTCCATATGATAATGACAGATGTCTTGGTATGACAACTTCAGGTAAAGATATGACAACATATAGCCCATACGCTGACAATGCAGCTTTACAGGGCTCACAGGAAAATCCTGTATTCAAATATAGTGTTATTACAAGAAATAATCTGTATACAACAGAATATACAAATGCCCTTAAAGCTATAGCAGAAAGTGGATGGCTTGATTATAGTAAATATCAGAAGATATATAATATAGCAAAAGCTAATTATGCATCAGTTGCAATTCCGGATTCAAATGTTAAGGCATATGTTAAAGATATGAATGGCCCTGAAAAGACATATAAGAATTCAGACCTTGCATTCAATGAGAACAACGGCTTCAATACATCGGTTAAGACATATATGACTAAGATTATGAAAGCCTACAATGATGCAATGGCAAAATGGAACTAATAAGTAGTCAGGTATAAATTCATAAGAAAATAAAATATAACAAAATTAAAAAGGTATTGTCAGAATAGTCTGGCGATACCTTTTTTTACTTACTAGGATTAGGGTGTCAAAAGGTTTATAACCTTTGATATGAATTTGTACCTTGAAAACTTAACACGATATGTAAA
>OMVQ01000051.1 GCA_900314555.1 uncultured Eubacteriales bacterium
ACTAGAGCCTCTGAATTATGTGGATATTGTAAAATATCAGATAATTTAATACCAGCAGCCATTCAAATGTCATTAGAAGAAATAAAAAGTGAAAAGGACAAAAGGAGTTAAGCGTGAAAAAACAGTATTTTGAAATTCATAAATATGCATTTAACATCTTTAATCAGAATATCAACGAATTATTGGAAAAATACAAAGATGGAAATAGAGAATGCATTATGTTTGGAACGAGCATTATAGCAGAGATGATAGTTGATAAATTAAAGGATACTGTATTAGATATCTCGTTCATAATTGATAATGCAAAAATGCGACAAGGTATGACTGTATATGATAAAAAAGTGTATGCACCTGAGAAATTAAATGAAGAATTTAATGATGATTATTTGATATTAATTGCATCTGGCTTTCAGAATGAAATGATTACACAATTGGAGAGCTATGGCTACAAATATGGAAAACATATAATAAAAGTTATTGATTTGCCGGAATTGATGAATGATTATTCGTATGTTGATAGAAGTGGTTTGCACAAACTTAGCAGAGACGAAGTGAAAGATGTCCAATTGGGTATATTACAGAAGATAAAAGAGTGCGCTATAAAATATAATATAAATTATTATTTGCAGTCTGGAACGGCATTGGGAGCTATCAGACATAAAGGCTATATACCTTGGGATGATGATGTCGATGTATTTATTCCAATAGATGATTATTTGAAGTTAATTAAAATTCTGGAAGAAGATGAGCAATATAAGATAGTATCTCAATTTAATACAGATTACTATTTTGGTTGGGGATTTGGTTATATGGTTGATTGTAATACAATATGTGATGTGAATAAATTTCCGATTCAGGTTACAACAGGTCAAAGTATAGATTTATTTCCGTTGTATGGAATACCTGACGATGAAGAAGAAAAAAGTTATTATATTAAAAGAGTTAAAGAGCTTGAAAATAATTGCCTTATAGCAGTAGAGGATAATGAAAGAATAAAAGCAATTAATGAATTAAATGAGTTCCTTTTGAAATATAAGTATGATGAATGTAAATTAATTGGAAATGTATTGATGCCATTTTTTGTTAAGGATATTTTTAAAAAGGAAATGTTTGGAGATGGTGTTGAAAAACAGTTTGAGAATCTGCAACTTATGGTTCCGACGGAATATGATGCATACTTAAAGCAGATGTATGGAGATTATATGCAATTACCACCAGAGGAAAAACGTGTAGGTGAACATTTCTATCATACTTATTATAATAAAGGTATTTGATGTAAACATTATAATATAACATAATAAAATAGTTTCATAATATATAAGATAATAAATGTATTATGAAACTATTTTTGTAAAGTTGCTTAAAAATTTAAAAATATAAATCATTAACTAAGATGATTCTTTATAGAACTTGAGCATATGCCTGGTGTACGCTTTAGTCTGACAACTTCCTTGTTATGCTCATGGCACCATTGCTCAACTTCAGTAAAACGACCTCCGACATGATCTTCACCAAGAGCTAATATGTCAAAATTAATTGTTTCAAGTGTTTCAGGACTAACTGTCTGGTATACAATCGCTTCATCAACGATGCGTAATGCCTGAATTATTTCAACACGTTGCTCGGTTGAATATAGAATCTGTGCCTCAGGTTTATATTTTAGAATGTAATCACCATCCTGAATGGCTACAATAAGATAGTCTGCATATTGCTTGCATTGCTTGAATAAATTTAGGTGTCCTATATGGAAGTAATCATATACACCAAATGTAAGTATTTTTTTCATAGTATACCTCGTTTCTGAGCAGTATATTTGTTTTTAATGTGATAGTTGTAAATTTGAAAATATCAATTTTTAATTCGCAATAGGGAATATTCTTATGCTCTAATATAAATTTTTGTATCAGATACTATAGTATTTATCGGCTTGTAGGTTGATAAAATAAAGAAGCAAAAAGAATTTTTGGTATAATTATAATATATGAAATATGCACTAATATAGATATTTTAATTAGACCTGTTGAAACCGGGCTTTTGAAGCGTTATTCTTTCATCTATTTAAACGAATAGTTTAAGACAAGGTTGACGGTACACCAGATGTTTTGTGGGAAAATGCAGAAGCTCAAGAAGAAATAATATAGACAATTAAATTTTTACGTGATATTATGAAAATGTAGAAATTTTAAACAAAACTGTGCAAAATAATATAAAAATATATGAAAATGGAGAATGTAATGGAATTAAATACTATTAAGAAATTCTAGGCCAGAAAGCAAGATGTGATATAGCTAAAGGTACCCCGATAGATTGAAAATATATAGGATAGAGGCTAAGATGAACAGTTTAGAAAATATATTATGTAAGAAATACAAAAAAAAATATGGAGTATTTACGGGAAGTGGAACTACAGCATTATATTTAGCATTCAAAGCATTAAATATGCAGAACAAAAAGGTAATATTTCCGGCTGTATCATGTACAAACCCGGTAAATGCAGCAATTTATGCTGGATATGATGTGGAATTTTGTGATATTAATCTGGATAATTACACAATAGACGTAAATATGCTTGAAAAAATGCTTGATACCGGATTATATGGCGTAGTTATACCAACACATATATATGGTTATCATTGCGATATAGATAAAATCAATAATATTTGTAAAGAGAGAAATATAATCGTAATTGAGGATGCAGCACAGACTTATAAGGTTACAGAAGCGAACATTTCAATAACTAGTTTCGGACATACGAAAATATATGAGACGGAATTAGGTGGTGGAATTGCATTTACAGATGATGAAGCATTATATAGAGAAATGAAAAATAATCAAAAAATGCTTAATAAACGACCTGAGAATTTGAATGAGTTATTTGATAAGTATAGAGAAGAATATTATCGGATTGTTAAAAATTTAAAAGATGAGTTTGAAAAATGCAATCAGTTAAAGCAGTTACAATTAGAAAATAAAGATATCTTTGTATATGATTTGAATGAAAATGATGAAATACTTAAAAAGTTAAATCTGGAAGATGAAATTTTAAAAGATAGAATAATTAAGAAAAATTTATATGATGAATATCTGAATAGAAAGTATATTGCTATTCCCAAAGAAAAAGAGAAAGTATTCTGGAGATATACGTTTATTTATAAAGGAAATAGAGATAAACTTTTAGAAGATGCCAGAAAAGAGGGCATAGATATAAGCAGTTGGTATCCGTCTTTGAGTATGATATATAATAATGTCAGATTGAAGAATGCTGATATTTTGCAGAATGGTGTTATTAATCTGTGGATTACAAAAGACCATAGCGAAGAAAGAATAAAAAAAGAAATAGATATACTAAACAGACTTATGGAGGTTAATAAGTATGAGTAAAAGTGAAGAATTATGGAAAAAATTGCATGAGGAATCCAGATACAGACCCAAATATCCATCAGAAAATGTTGTACAATATGTATTTAGAAACTTTGAAAGAAATGGAAAAACAAAAGTATTGGATTTAGGTTGTGGGGCAGGCAGACATGTTGTATTTATGGCAAATGAAAATATTGTTCCATATGGATTAGACTTCTCATCCGAGGGTGTGAATTGTACGAAAGAAAGATTACACGAGATAGGCAGAGATGGTTATATAGATAATATACAAGTCGGTAATTTGACAAATATTCCGTTTGAAGATGATATGTTTGATGGAATTATATGTAATGGTGCGTTGTATTATTTAACGTACAAAGATGCAAAAATTGCTGTTTCAGAGATGAAGCGTATATTGAAGAAAAATGTTGGAAAGATTTTTCTAGTTGTGAGAACAACGGAAGATTATAGATGTAATAAAGATAATGCGTTAGAAACAGATGAAGAGAATACATATATTATTAATCAAAGTAGTAGTGAAAAGTGTGCATATAGTGAAAATGGAATGATAATGCATTTTTTTACAAGGGCAGAAGTAGAAGAATTATTTAAAGATTTTCAAAATTTACAAATAGATAAAATTGTTGAGACACATGATAATGGAAAATTCTGTGACAGTAATTACATTATAACAGCTACAAAAGGGGAATGAATGTACATCAATCAGATTTTTGATAATTATAAGTTTAGTGAAATAAATAAGAAAATAAAGAATAAATGAGGATTATTATGAATAACAAGAAAATTGCGATAATCACAGCAAGGGGAGGAAGTAAAAGAATTCCAAAGAAAAATATTAAGGAATTTTGTGGAATGCCTATTATTGCCTATTCTATTAAAACAGCAATAGATTGTGGAATATTTGATGAAGTAATGGTATCTACTGATAGTGAGGAAATTGCAGAAATATCAAAAAAATATGGCGCAATCGTACCATTTATGAGAAGTCAGGATACATCTGGTGATTTTGCTACAACAGAAGATGTAATATTAGAGGTTATAGATAAATATAAGAAAATGGGAAAAGAATTCGAGCAGGTATGCTGCATATATCCAACAGCTCCGTTTGTGACGGTGGATATATTAAGGGAAGCATCTAAAATAATGGATGAAAAGAACCCTGCTGTAGTAATACCAGTTGTACAATTTTCTTATCCGCCTCAAAGATGTTTTATAATTGATAATTCAGGTTATGCAAAATTTAAATATCCTGAGTATGTGAATACACGTTCACAAGATTTAGAAAAACAGTACCATGATGTAGGACAATTTTATATATATAATGTGCAAAAATTAGTAGAATCTAATGGCGAAATTGTTGATGATTTTATGCCAATAATAATATCAGAAATGCAGGCACAGGATATTGATAATGAAGAAGATTGGAAATTAGCAGAGTTAAAGTATAAATATATATACAATCTATAGAAAGAGGATAATTATGATAATTATAAGAACAGATGCTAATGTTGAAATTGCTACAGGACATATAATGAGATGCATAACAATAGCAGAAGAAATTGTTAGAAAAGGCGAGAAAGTAGTATTTGCTGTTTCTGATGAAAAATCAGGAGAATTAGCAGAAAAGATGGGATATAAAGTAATGTGTCTAGATGTTGATTGGAGAAAACCTGATTTTGAAAAAGAGAGTAATGTTTTAAAAAAATATGGAGATAAGCTGCTTATAGATACATATTATGCAACAACTGAATATATAAAGAAAATGAAAACGATATTTAAAATAATATGTTTTGATGATATGTTTGATATATATTGTCCGGCAGATATTATAATAAATTATAACATTTATTATGAAAAATTTGATTACAATAATAGATATGGTAATGGAACAAAATTACTTTTAGGTGCAAAATATGTTCCGCTTAGAAAACAATTTATTACAACAAAAGTATCTGATAAAATTATATCAGATCATAAATGCATATCTGTGATGTTAATATGTGGTGGTGGCGATATATTGAATTCTATGGGTAAAATATTGAGTTTTATGTTGAAAAATGATAAAAGAAATTTTATGAATATAAGATGGAATGTAATAATAGGAAATTATAATGAATATAAAGAAAAGTTAATTGCACTAGCAAAAGAATATGAGAATATAATAATAAATGAAAATGTAAAAAATATGGCGGAGATTATGAATAATTGTGATATATGCATATCTGCTGCAAGTACAGTTTTGTATGAATGTTGTGCAATGCAGTTGCCTACAATTTTCTTTTGTGTTGCAGATAACCAGAAACATGATGCAGAATATTTTGAAAAAAATGGATTGATATATGTGGGCGATTTTAGAAAAGAAGAGGACAAGGTTTGTCAAGAAATTAATAATACGATAAAGAAAATTACAAGTAATAGTAACATGTATAAAGATATTATTAACAAAATGAAGCAAATAACGGACGGAAAAGGTGCAGAAAGAATAGCGAAAAGTATAATTGAATTGTAAAACATATAATACGCAGCAAGTTGTTCAGAAATGAGGATTATTATGCATAATAAAGATATGTCTATAATAAATAAAATATTTACAATTCCATATATAGATAAAATGATTGAAGATAATTCAACACCACAATCTTTTTATAAATGTATCCGTAGATGTAGTAAAATGGCAAATGTAACATATGGAACAGCAATAAAAGAGATATATAGATATATGAATATTAAATATAGAAACGAGTATTTTTTTAAAAATACAATTTTAAATGGACTATTAATAAATAAGCATGATTTATGCGATACGGCAGCACTTTCGGAATTGCCGATATGCGAATCAAAAGCCGATTTTGTTATGATTAATGGTCAGGGAATTGTATATGAAATAAAAACTGACTTAGATAGTCTTGTACGGCTTAATCATCAGATTCGGGATTACTATAAGGTATTCAGCTATGTATATGTTGTTGTGGGAAGTAAATATATAGATAAAATTAAGGATAATTTAGAATTGCAGAGTGTTGGAATATATGAACTGACGAAAAGTGGAAGATTGGTACAGAGGAAAAAAGCTTATTGCAATCGTGAATACTTAACATATGAAACGATGTTTCAATTGCTAAGGAAGTCAGAATTTGAAAGTATCTTATTAAAGCATTATAAGAAATTGCCAGAGGTCAACAATTTTTTATATTATAGAGAGTGCCAGAAATGGATTGGAAAGGTAAATATTATTACATTGCAGAAAGAGGTGATGGAGTGTTTGAAAAAAAGGACATTATTAAAGGAGGGTGATGAGTTAGAGGAGAAAGTTCCGTATGAACTACGCTTTTATGCGTATTTTTCGAAAAAGTATAAATTGAATTATGAAGCAATTGATGAATTTTTACATAAGAAAATGGAGGAGTAAATATGTATTTTCCATATTTAAGAGGCAGACAGAATGAATTATTGTGTATTAAAGAATTATTAGAAAATGGTAAATTAAACAATTAGAAACTAACTACCCCACATTCTCCATTCCTTCTATAAACGCCCCATGAGACATATTTACAAGCTTGATATTCTTAACGTCTTTAATTCGGTTTTCAATCCATTTTCTATAGATATTTAAGATGTTAGTAGTTGGTACAGACTCGCCCTTAACACTTTTAACATAGATATAGCGGTTAGAGGTGTCTACATTTTTAGTATCATATGAATGAGTCTTATTATTGGTATATGCTAAGTCTAAACCGATTGTTGTAAGAGACTTACAATTGAATCTGAGTATTAAATCAATTGCACTGGTTGACACTGAGCCGCCTGTTTCTATAAGAGACAGGTGGTTTTTATTTGCATAATTTTCAGCGGGTTCATAACCATATTGAAATAGAATGTATTTATCACCATTAAATGCTGCAACTGCATTACTGCAAGCTGTAGAAAGATAGATAAGAGAACTTCCGGTCTTATCGATATCTTTTACATGAGAAATCATATTATCCTGTGCATCTGTCATTATTACATAGTCGGGGATAATATTCTTATTCAATAATGTACGGTAAATTGTACTTGCACAGATAATAATTGTGTTGTCAGAAGCCATATTCTTCTTAAGATAATCAAAATAATAATTAAGTGATGGACCTGCGGCAACATAGATAATGTCTTTAGATTTAAAATTATCTTTAAGTGTATCAACAGGTCTGCTATTTAATTTCATATTATAGTAGAAATTCCAATTAAGATATTTCTCTTGTGAATACATTGAACTGAAATTAATAAAATAATTATTAAGAGATTGCTTTAATACACCATCTTCTAATGTACATAATGATGGATAGTGGATTAATAATGAAGAATTAGCTGAATTACTAAGTAAACTTCTGAAAGAATCAGCAAAATTATCTAATGGGCAGTATTCAAGAGAAAATCTGTCATTAGACAAAATGTCTGTCAAATCCATATACATAAATGCCATAGTAAGAACATCAATATTAGTCTCAATAGCATTAATTCTGAAACGTCGGTCCAAATCTAAGAGAGCCTTGATGTGATATCCGAAACCAAAACCGAAAATGTTGTAGTTATAAGTGTCTGGTTTGGCGTAATATTTAGCAAGCATACGTCCCTCACTAAATGGGTTTACATTAGAATGATAGTAGACAGATTTATCATTTGTGGTTACCTTTAATGTCGGAACACCAATATTCGTCTGCTCTACATTGTAAATATATTTAGTCTGCGTAGAGAAAGAGGAAATGTATTTAGCAGAATTCTTCTGTATAAGTGTGATTAATGAATTATATTTATCTGAATTATCAGCATTTTTAAGGGATTCAAGGTTATTCTCGAGATATTCAGGGATTGGATTGGATGCATCTGTGGAAATTCTTGCTTCTAAGATGCTTTTAACTGAAGTAAGCAGAGAGATTTCTAACATATCCGCAAGGAGAACATAGTCGGCTTCAGATTGTGCGTTCAGAATTGTTCCGAGATTATCAGTTATTAATGAAATTTCCTCGTCCGTAAACATTGGAAGTAATTGGTTTAAAGAATTTACTACGCGGTTAAAAGCAATATTTCCATGAAAAAAGTCCTGTATTCTGAAATATTCTATAGTTGAAGTAATATTTTCTGTTAAATTGGTTAATTGTGGAATTAAATTCATAATAATCCTCGTTTCTGAGCGACTTGTCGAAAAATGTCTGCTATATTTGTGCTGAGTTAAATGTCTGATGTATATAAGTTGAATATAAGTTGTATATCAGTTGAATATCAGTTGAATATTTGCTATATATATCCGTTAAACATCATACCTGTATAAATCGATGTCATATATGGATTAGCAAATGAATGAACCGGATTAGGGTACGAAATCATAACCTTGTCAACGTATTTCATAGGATTAATCGATATATCATCAGCTCTTGAGACGATTGCCTGTCTGAAAGAATTAAGCGAAGCTAAAGACTTATCCAAATCATCTTCATTAGTTGTCTGGATAAATAATGCCTCATCAAATGACATTTTACCATTTTCATTAACGGTAATACCAATATTTTCAAGGTTAGAAGCATATTGTCTGGCAGTTTTATGTATCTCTTTATTAAGTCTTGCTGCATCGTCGCTACCCTCGTTAGAATTATTAGATAAATCTAACAGGTTATTATAGCTTGAAATCATATCATTTATTGAAGAAATAACTGAATCTAAATCGTCATTCAGGGAGATAGACGTAGCCTGTCCTTCCTTAGAGACACCGTTTAAAGTTATTTCTAAAGATTTGCCAATTGTAAATGTGTTAGATGATGTAGTTTTCTCCATTCCATTTAATAAGAAGTTAGCGTTAGTTGGATATGAAGATACATTATTAAGTCCAAGCTTAGACACAACCTTGTCGTATGGAGAATTTTCGCCGGGAACAATACTGAATATCTCAGGAGTAAAACCAAGTCCTGTGGCGTTAGATGTAATCTCAAGGGCGGAATTATTACCACTATATAACATCTTAGAGGTTAGACCTATATTTGAACGGTTGATAAGCCTTGATAGTTTCTCTAAAACTGTTTTGTTGGTGTCATCATTTGCAGCATTAAAACGAAATTCATATGCACTGTCACCGACATTTACCTCAAATGAATGAGCACCCTTAGGAATGTCTAAATCATCATTGTTAAGATAATCAGAAGTATTGACCTGCGGTGTTGCGAGATTTAATACTTCTATATTATAGTGGCTTGCAAATGCGGTGTTGACCGGCTTGGTATCGGAATTATTACCTGCTTCCGAATCAGGATTAGTAATCTCTGCATTTGAAGAAAATGCTGAATCTATATTTGTATCATCTATGTTTATATCATCAGTATTAGTATTATCAGAATCATTATTAACAGAACCATTATCAAGAGTTTTAACCTGGACTACATTTTCATTATCCGATACATATTTCTGGTTTCTTGCAGATTCTAAACTCTTTTCGAACAGATTATTGGCATCTGTCGATAATGTCCTTGCATTTTCCTTTAAGTCAATGGCGAATTTCTGAATATTTTCGGAAACATTTACCTTATATAAAGGAGATTTTTTGCTGATTTTTACAATATTATTATAGACACTACGAAGTTCACTCTTCTTATGAGTGTCGTTCTTAGTGGCAGGTCTGCCTGCATATGTAGTTAAGTAATAATCATATACACTTCCTATCATAAAAATCACCTCCAAATCACTGAAATCTCTAAAGTTAAATTATAATATTTTCGAACCTGCTATAAAGTTCTTATCCTGTCGAAATTGCTTAAAATCAATTAAAGCCTATTATTTACCTTATTATAACTTTTTTGAAAACGCAAATCAACAGTAAAAAAATAAAATTTATTGTTGACGTAGCCTTTTTACTATGATATATTAATCTAGCGATGGAAGAAGTCTTTTTTTTTTGCTTTATTTTCAGATTCACTTGTAAAATAGAATAAAAAATTAAAGCACGAAGCGTAGAAATTAAAGTGGAGGTGGCAGTTGTGCGCGTAAAGATAACATTGGCATGTACAGAGTGTAAACAGCGTAATTACAATATGACTAAAGACAAGAAGACACACCCTGACAGAATGGAAACAAAGAAGTATTGTAAGTTTTGTAAAGCTCACACATTACACAAAGAAACAAAATAGTCAAATTGATTAGGAAAGAGGTAACTATGGGAGAAGCTAAAACATCGGAAAAAGCTCCAAAGAAGAGCTGGTTCAAAGGTCTTTCAGCTGAATTCAAGAAAATAATCTGGCCTGACAAAATGTCTGTTGCTAAGCAGACTACAGCAGTAGTTGTAGTGTCTTTGATACTAGGTGTATTAATCAAGATAATTGATATGTTAATTCAAATCGGTCTCGATTTTATTGTCTAGAAAGAAAAGGTGATTAGATGTCAGAAGCAAATTGGTATGTAGTTCATACCTATTCAGGTTATGAGAATAAGGTAAAGGCTAACATTGAAAAAACAATTGAAAACAGAAAACTTCAAGATCAGATTTTAGAAGTTACAGTTCCTATGCAGGACGTTGTCGAAGTGAAAAACGGCGCTAAGAAACAGGTTTCTAAGAAAATGTTTCCTGGATATGTTCTTATTAACATGATAATGAACGATGACACATGGTATGTTGTTAGAAATACCAGAGGTGTTACAGGGTTTGTAGGACCGGGATCTAAACCAGTTCCTTTGACAGAAGCTGAGATGAAACCACTCGGAATCAAGGTCGATGAAGTAGTTGTTGATTTTGATTTGGGTGATATGGTTACAGTCACAAGCGGTGTTTGGGAAAATACAGTTGGTGTAATCAAACGTATTGACCATCACAAACAGATCGTTACAATCAATGTTGACATGTTTGGTCGTGAAACACCAGTAGAAATAAGTTTCACAGATGTAAAGAAGATGGATTAAATTCGCATTTATCTGCGAGTAATCAAGTGGGAGGATATTTTCTTCCGATAATACCACAATTTTAGGAGGTGCCATAATGGCTAAGAAAGTAGAAGGATACATTAAATTACAGATCGCAGCTGGCAAAGCAACACCAGCACCACCAGTTGGTCCAGCACTTGGACAGCATGGTGTAAACATCGTACAGTTTACAAAAGAATTTAACGCTAGAACAGCAGATCAGGAAGGAATGATTATTCCTGTAGTTATTACTGTTTATGCAGACAGAAGCTTTAGCTTCATTACAAAAACCCCACCTGCAGCAGTATTATTAAAGAAAGCTTGCAAGATTCAGTCAGGTTCAGGTGTTCCTAACAAGAATAAAGTTGCAAAGATTTCAAAAGCTGAGGTTCAGAAAATCGCTGAATTAAAGATGCCAGACTTAAATGCAGCATCAATCGAAGCTGCAATGAGCATGATAGCTGGAACAGCTAGAAGCATGGGTATCGTTGTAGAAGATTAAGAAAATTAGAATGAAGAAGTGGGAGGAGTCTTCCGCTATTACCACTAGGAGGTTTTAGAATGAAACGAGGAAAAAAATACTTAGAAGCTGCGAAAGCAATTGATCGCGCTACTTTATATGACTCAGCAGAAGCTGTAGCTTTAGTTAAGAAATCAGCAACTGCTAAATTTGATGAGACAATCGAAGCTCATATCAGAACAGGTTGTGACGGACGTCACGCAGATCAGCAGATCAGAGGAGCTGTTGTATTACCACATGGTACAGGTAAGAAAGTAAGAGTACTTGTATTCGCTAAAGGTGCTAAGGCTGATGAAGCTACAGCAGCAGGTGCAGAATATGTTGGTGCTGAAGAACTTATTCCAAAGATCCAGAATGATAACTGGTTTGATTTCGACGTTGTAGTTGCTACACCAGATATGATGGGTGTTGTTGGTCGTTTAGGTCGTGTACTTGGACCAAAAGGTTTAATGCCTAACCCAAAAGCCGGTACAGTTACAATGGACGTTACAAAAGCTGTTCAGGATATTAAAGCTGGTAAGATTGAATACAGACTTGACAAAACAAATATTATCCATGTGCCAATTGGAAAAGCTTCATTTACTGAAGAACAGTTAGCGGACAACTTCCAGACGCTTATTGATGCAATCAATAAAGCAAAACCTAGCACATTAAAAGGCCAGTATTTAAAGAGCATTACTCTTACATCTACAATGGGACCTGGTGTTAAGTTAAACGTAGCTAAGATTTCAGGCTAATTAATAAAATATACACTTTATAATTTAGCAGAAATAAAGTTAAAAATTGATTGACAATATATTTTATGTGTGTTAACATACACATTGTGTTTAAAGACCGAAGACAGCAGGTGTATCGCAAGGTACTCAAAGTATTCGCCTGCCGAGGATTTTAAAATAACTCATTGAGTATTTATACCTCTTTGTCTGAGCGTGCTTTGACAAAGAGGTTTTTATTGTTAAGAAAACAATTTATTGGGACTTACTTATATGGTAAATGCAATGAAATGCTTTCTTACACAATTTATATATGATATATATGGACTCTATGTTATAATCTTTTGTCTTTTTAAACACTACTAATATAAGGAGGCAAAATTCATGGCTAAAGTAGAATTAAAGAAACCTATTGTTGATGAGATTTCTGAATTACTTAAAGACGCAAAATCAGCCGTATTAGTTGATTATCGTGGACTTACTGTTGAACAGGACACAGCTCTTCGTAAACAGTTAAGAGAAGCAGGTGTTGTATACAAAGTATACAAGAACACAATGATTAACTTTGCTGTTAAAGGAACTGAGTTTGAAGAATTAAGCAAACATTTAGAAGGACCAACAGCAATAGCAGTATCTAATGAAGATGCTACAGCTCCAGCAAGAGTTTTATACAACTTTGCTAAAGATGCTGAAGCACTTGAACTTAAAGCAGGAGTAGTTGAAGGAACATATTATGATGCTGATGGAATCAAGCTTATCGCAACAATCCCATCAAGAGAAGAACTTCTTTCAAAATTCCTTGGAAGCATTCAGTCACCTATTACAAACTTTGCTCGTGTTATTAAGCAGATTGCTGAAAAAGAAGAAACAGTTGCATAATAGCGTCGCAGTTTGTATCTGATTTGAATTTGAATTAAAACGAGAAAGACCTTTATTGGTCTGCACAATTAAAAACATTTTAAATATGGAGGAATAAAAGATGACAACTCAGGAAATTATTGAAGTAATCAAAGGTATGACAGTTTTAGAATTAAACGATTTAGTTAAAGCTTGTGAAGAAGAATTTGGTGTTTCTGCAGCAGCAGGTGTTGTAGTAGCAGCAGGTGGTGCAGCAGGCGCAGCAGCAGATGAAAAATCTGAATTTGACGTAGAATTAACATCATTCGGCGAGAAGAAGATGGACGTTATCAAACTTGCTAAGACAGCTTTAGGTTTAGGATTAAAAGAAGCTAAAGATGTTGTTGAATCAGCTCCAAAGATCATCAAAGAAGCTGCTTCTAAAGAAGAAGCTGAAGATCTTAAAGCTAAATTCGAAGAAGTTGGTGCTACAATTACATTAAAATAATTTAGCGTGAATTTTGAATTTATAAGAGAGGCTATCACATATGTGGTAGCCTTTTTTGATTACTAGGAAAATTCTAACAAAAAATTCTTGACACAGAAAATCTACTGTGCTAAAATGGAAAATGCACTTTTATGTGTAGTAGGCTTTTTGTGCCTAAATAACGATACCTGTGAGAATAGGGACTCCAAACCTGTTCTTAATATATTATTATGATGCAAGGGGTGAATGTCGATGGAGCAATACAGAATACGTCCGGTTAAATCAGGAAAAAGTGTTAGAATGAGTTACTCAAGACAGAAAGAGGTTCTTGAGATGCCTAACCTTATTGAAATCCAAAAGGATTCATATAAATGGTTTTTAACTGATGGACTAAAAGAAGTGTTTAACGACATCTCACCAATTGAAGACTTTACAGAGCATTTAAGCTTAGAATTCGTAGATTTTCAGTTGTGTGAAGATGAAGCAAAGTATTCGATTGAGGAATGCAAAGAAAGAGATGCAACATATGCTGCACCACTTAAAGTAAAAGTAAGACTCAATAAGAAAGAAACTGGAGAAATCAGCGAACATGAAATATTCATGGGTGATTTACCATTGATGACTGCTACTGGAACATTTGTAATTAACGGTGCTGAACGTGTTATCGTAAGCCAGTTAGTTCGTTCTCCTGGCATCTATTATGGAATTGCGCATGATAAATTAGGTAAAGAATTATATTCATGTACTGTAATTCCAAACAGAGGTGCATGGTTAGAGTATGAAACAGACTCTAATGATGTATTTTATGTGCGTGTTGACAGAACCAGAAAAGTACCTGTTACAGTATTAATCAGAGCATTAGGTTATGGTACAAACGCAGAAATTATTGACTTATTTGGTGAAGAACCAAAGATTTTAGCAAGCTTTGCAAAAGACACTTCAGATAATTATCAGGATGGTCTTTTAGAATTATATAAAAAAATCCGTCCAGGCGAGCCGTTAGCTGTGGAGAGCGCGGAAAGCCTTATTTCTAGTATGTTCTTTGATGCTAGAAGATATGATTTGGCAAAAGTGGGACGTTATAAATTTAATAAGAAATTAGCCCTTAAGAATAGAATAAAAGGACATATACTTAGTGAAGAAGTTATAGATGTAAACACAGGTGAAGTCCTTGCGGAAGCTGGAACAACTGTTACTGAAGAATTGGCAGTTAAGATCCAGAACGCTGCTGTACCATATGTAATGATACAGGGTGAAGAGAGAAACGTTAAAGTTATCTCTAATATGATGGTAGATATTAATTCATACGTAGATTTTGATTGCACAGAACTAGGTGTTACAGAAGATGTATTCTATCCTGTTTTAGCACAGATTCTCTCAGAAAATGAAACTGAAGAAGACTTAAAAGATGCAATTAAGAGAAACATTAATGAATTAATTCCTAAACATATAACAAAAGAAGATATTATTGCTTCTATTAACTATAATATGCATTTGGAAGCACATATTGGTACATCAGATGATATCGATCATCTGGGTAACAGACGTATTCGTGCAGTAGGTGAATTATTACAGAACCAGTACAGAATCGGTTTATCAAGAATGGAGAGAGTTGTTCGTGAAAGAATGACAACTCAGGATATGGCTGATATTTCACCACAGGCACTTATTAATATTAAACCTGTAACAGCTGCTGTTAAGGAATTCTTTGGAAGCTCACAGTTGTCACAGTTTATGGATCAGAACAACCCTCTTGGTGAGTTAACTCATAAGAGACGTTTATCAGCACTTGGTCCTGGTGGTCTTTCAAGAGATAGAGCCGGATTCGAGGTTCGAGATGTTCACTACTCACATTATGGTAGAATGTGTCCTATCGAGACTCCTGAAGGTCCTAACATCGGTCTTATTAACTCATTGGCAACATATGCAAGAATTAATGAGTACGGATTTATTGAAGCACCATACAGAAAGCTTGATAAGACAGATCCACTTAACCCTGTTGTAACAGATGAGGTTGTATATCTTACAGCAGATGAAGAAGATAATTATGTAGTAGCTCAGGCTAATGAGCCATTAGATGCAGATGGACATTTCATTAATACAAATATTTCCGGACGTTACAGAGAAGAAACATCTGAATTCCAGAAGAAAGTTGTAGACTTAATGGACGTTTCTCCTAAGATGGTATTCTCAGTTGCAACATCAATGATTCCTTTCCTTGAAAATGATGATGCTAACCGAGCATTAATGGGATCTAACATGCAGCGTCAGGCAGTTCCACTTTTAACAACTGAAGCACCGGTTGTAGGAACAGGTATTGAACATAAGGCTGCTGTTGACTCAGGCGTATGCGTACTTGCTAAACGTGCAGGTACAATAGAGCGTTCTACATCTAAAGATATAACAATAAGATATGATGACGATAAGTCATTAGAAACATATAAATTAATTAAATTCGCAAGAAGTAACCAGAGTAACTGCTACAACCAGAAACCTATCGTATTCAAGGGTGAACATGTTGAAGCAGGTCAGGTAATCGCAGATGGTGCTTCTACAGCTAATGGAGAAATCGCATTAGGTAAGAATCCTCTTATTGGTTTCATGACATGGGAGGGTTACAACTACGAAGATGCCGTACTTCTTAGTGAAAAACTTGTTCAGAATGATGTATATACATCAGTTCATATTGAAGAATATGAAGCAGAATCAAGAGATACTAAATTAGGACCTGAAGAAATCACAAGAGATGTTCCTGGTGTTGGTGATGATGCACTTAAGAATCTTGATGAAAGAGGTATCATCAGAATCGGTGCTGAAGTAAGAGCCGGAGATATTCTTGTTGGTAAAGTTACTCCTAAGGGAGAGACAGAACTTACAGCAGAAGAAAGATTACTTAGAGCAATCTTTGGTGAGAAAGCAAGAGAAGTAAGAGATACATCTCTTAAGGTTCCACATGGTGAATATGGTATCGTTGTAGATGCTAAGGTATTTACAAGAGAAAATGGTGATGAATTAGCTCCTGGTGTTAATCAGACAGTTCGTATCTACATTGCACAGAAGAGAAAGATTTCTGTTGGTGATAAGATGGCCGGACGTCATGGTAACAAGGGTGTCGTTTCGAGAATATTACCAGTAGAAGATATGCCATTCTTACCAAACGGACGACCACTTGATATCGTGCTTAACCCATTAGGCGTGCCATCACGTATGAACATTGGACAGGTGTTAGAGATTCATTTAAGTCTTGCAGCTAAGGCATTAGGCTTTAACATTTCAACACCGGTATTCGATGGCGCTAAAGAAAATGATATTATGGATACTCTTGACATGGCTAACGATTACGTTAACACAACATGGGAAGAGTTTGAAGCTAAATATAAAGACACAGTTGATCCTGAAATTATGCAGTATTTGTATGATAACAGAGCACATCGTGAAGAGTGGAAAGGCGTTCCAATCTCAAGAGATGGTAAAGTACAGTTAAGAGATGGACGTACAGGTGAATTCTTCGATGGTAAAGTTACAATCGGACATATGCACTACTTAAAACTTCACCACTTAGTAGACGATAAGATTCATGCTCGTTCAACAGGTCCTTACTCACTTGTTACACAGCAGCCACTTGGTGGTAAAGCACAGTTCGGTGGACAGCGTTTCGGTGAAATGGAAGTTTGGGCACTTGAAGCATATGGTGCATCTTACACACTTCAGGAGATACTTACAGTTAAGTCCGATGACGTTGTAGGTCGTGTTAAGACATACGAAGCAATTATTAAAGGTCTTAATATTCCTGAACCTGGTATTCCAGAGTCATTCAAGGTATTATTAAAAGAACTTCAGTCATTAGCACTTGATGTTAAGGTTCTCAGAGAAGACAATACAGAAGTTGAGATGAAAGAAAACGTTGATGAAGCAAGTATTTCATACAATTCAGTTATGTCTGATGATAACAGAAATTACAATCAGGGAAATGAAGATTTCGCTAAAATGGGTTATCAGGAACAGAGAATCGGTGATGACGGAATTGAAGATGTCGAAGCAGAAGAAAATGAAGATATTATGGTAGAAGAATCAGATGATGATTCTTATGATGCAGAATAGAAGGGAGTGTCTTAGATGCCTGAAACAAATAAAGATACGTATCAGCAAATGACATTTGACAAAATCAGAATTGGTCTTGCATCTCCTGAGAAAATCAGAGAATGGTCTAGAGGAGAAGTTAAGAAACCTGAGACAATTAACTACAGAACATTAAAGCCTGAAAGAGATGGTTTGTTCTGCGAGAAAATATTCGGACCAAGCAAAGACTGGGAATGTCATTGTGGTAAATATAAGAAAATCAGATATAAAGGTGTTATTTGTGACAGATGTGGTGTCGAGGTAACAAAGGCAAGTGTTCGTAGAGAACGTATGGGTTCTATCGAATTAGCCGCACCTGTATCACATATATGGTATTTTAAAGGTATTCCTAGCAGAATGGGACTTATCCTTGATTTATCTCCAAGAGTACTTGAGAAAGTTTTATATTTTGCATCATATATCGTACTTGATGCAGGCGAAACTGAATTAATGTACAAACAGGTTCTCTCAGAGAAAGAATATAGAGAAGCATATGATAAATATGGTGACACATTCAGAGTAGGTATGGGAGCTGAAGCAATTGATGAATTGCTTTCAGCAATCGACCTTGAGAAAGAGTCAGAAGAGCTTAAGGCAGCTTTAAATGAATCTTCAGGACAGAAGAGAGCCAAGATTATTAAGAGACTTGAAGTAGTTGAAGCATTCAGAGCATCAGGTAACAAACCTGAATGGATGATTTTAAAAGTTATTCCTGTAATTCCACCGGATTTACGTCCTATGGTACAGCTTGATGGTGGTCGTTTCGCTACATCAGACTTAAATGATTTATACAGAAGAATTATTAATAGAAATAACCGTCTTGAGAGACTTCTTGAATTAGGAGCTCCAGAGATTATCGTTAGAAATGAAAAGAGAATGTTACAGGAAGCTGTAGATGCATTAATCGATAATGGTCGTCGTGGTCGTCCTGTTACAGGTCCTGGTAACAGAGCATTAAAATCTCTTTCAGATATGTTAAAAGGCAAACAGGGACGTTTCCGTCAGAACCTCCTTGGTAAGCGTGTTGACTACTCAGGACGTTCAGTTATCGTAGTAGGACCTGAACTTAAGATTTACCAGTGTGGTCTTCCTAAGGAAATGGCAATCGAATTATTCAAACCATTTGTAATCCGTCAGTTAACAGCTAACGGAACAGCACATAACGTTAAGAGTGCTAAGAAGATGGTTGAGAGACTCCAGACAGAAGTTTGGGACGTATTAGAGGATGTTATTAAAGAACATCCTGTAATGCTTAACAGAGCGCCTACACTTCACAGACTTGGTATTCAGGCATTTGAACCAATTCTTGTAGAGGGTAAAGCTATTAAGCTTCATCCACTTGTTTGTACAGCGTTCAACGCCGATTTCGATGGTGACCAGATGGCTGTGCATCTTCCATTATCAGTAGAGGCACAGGCAGAATGTAGATTCTTACTTTTATCACCAAATAACCTCTTAAAACCATCTGATGGTGGCCCTGTTGCAGTTCCATCACAGGATATGGTACTTGGTATCTACTATTTAACACAGGAGAGACCTGGTGCAAAAGGTGAAGGTAAGATATTCAAGAGCATTAATGAAGCAATACTTGCATATGAGAATGGTGCAATAACACTTCATGCTAAGATATTTATAAGAGTTACAAGAACAACTCCTGATGGAGAAGAGATAACAGGTATTATTAATACTACACTTGGTAGATGTATTTTCAACGAAATACTTCCACAGGATTTAGGATTAACAAAGAGAGAGTCTAAAGAAGATTATCTTAAACTTGAAGTTGATTATCTTGTTAAGAAGAAAGAATTAAAAGGTATCCTTGAAAAAGTTATCAATATTCATGGTGCTACAAAGACAGCAGAGGTACTTGATGACATCAAAGCAATGGGTTATAAGTATTCAACAAGAGCTGCAATGACAGTTTCAATTTCAGATATGACTATTCCTAAGGAGAAAGCTCCACTTCTTAAAGAAGCAGAGGAAACAGTTGAGAAAATTACTAAGAACTTCCGTCGTGGTTTCATTACAGACGAAGAAAGATATAAAGAAGTAATCAAGACATGGCAGACAGCCGATGATAAGATTCAGAAAGCCCTTATGGCAGGTCTTGATGATTATAATAACATTTATATGATGGCTGACTCAGGTGCCCGTGGTTCTGATAAGCAGATTAAACAGTTAGCAGGTATGCGTGGTCTTATGGCTGATACAACAGGTAAGACAATCGAATTGCCTATCACATCTAACTTCCGTGAAGGTCTTGACGTTTTGGAATACTTCATCTCAGCACATGGTGCCAGAAAAGGTCTTTCAGATACAGCTCTTCGTACAGCCGATTCAGGATACTTAACAAGACGTCTTGTTGATGTATCACAGGATTTAATTATCAGAGAAGTTGACTGTTGCGAGGGTAAAGACATTCCTTATATGGAAATCACAGGTTTCCAGGAGGGAGCAGAAGTCACAGAGAGTCTTGAAGAAAGAATTACAGGACGTTATGCAGCAGAGACAATTACAGATGCAGAAGGCAATGTAATCGTTAAAGCTAATCATATGATTACACCTAAGCGTGCAGCTAAGGTTGTAGCAACAGGCAGAGAATCAGTTAAGATTCGTACAATTTTAACATGTAAATGCCACATCGGTGTATGTGCTAAATGTTATGGTGCAAATATGGCTACAGGTCAGGCAGTACAGGTTGGTGAAGCTGTTGGTATTATCGCAGCACAGTCAATCGGTGAACCTGGTACACAGCTTACAATGCGTACTTTCCATACAGGTGGTGTTGCCGGTGGAGATATTACACAGGGTCTTCCTCGTGTCGAGGAATTATTTGAAGCCAGAAAACCAAAGGGGCTTGCAATTATCGCAGAATTTGGTGGTAAGGTTGAAGTTAAAGACACTAAGAAGAAACGTGAAATCATCATTACAAATGAAGAAACAGGCGAACAGAAAGCATATCTTATACCTTATGGTTCAAGAATTAAAGCACGTATCCAGGACGGCGTAGTTCTTGAAGCAGGTGATGAACTTACAGAAGGTAGTGTAAACCCACACGATATCTTAAGAATTAAAGGTGTTCGTGCCGTTCAGGATTATATGATTCGTGAAGTTCAGAGAGTTTACAGACTTCAGGGTGTTGAGATTAACGATAAACATATTGAAGTTATTGTTAGACAGATGCTTAAGAAGATTAGAGTTGAATCAAATGGAGACAGTGATTTCTTACCAGGCTCACAGGTTGACGTATTAGACTTCAATGAAGTTAACGAGAAACTTATTGCAGAGGGTAAGACACCGGCAGAGGGTAAACAGGTAATGCTTGGTATTACTAAAGCTTCTCTTGCTACGAACTCATTCTTATCAGCAGCTTCATTCCAGGAGACAACAAAAGTTCTTACAGAAGCAGCAATTAATGGTAAGGAAGATCCACTTATCGGTCTTAAGGAAAATGTTATCATTGGTAAACTTATTCCAGCCGGAACAGGTATGAAGAGATACAGAACTGTTAAACTTGATACAGATATGAGTGAAATCAATGTGTCAGAAGATGAGGACATAATATTATCAGAAGATGACGATATTGTTATCTCAGAAGACAATGATGAAATCAATGTATCAGAAACAGATGAAATAAGTGTTTCAGAAGATGATACAGAAAATGCAGAAGATACAGTAGATGTTACAGAAGAATAGAATACTGTATGTAAAATAAATAAAATATTATTTATGAATATAGCCCACAAAAGTCGGAGAATATCAGACATTTGTGGGCTATAAGTTTAAATTAAGGGGATAAATAAGAGAAGATTGCAAATTCCTGTGTAATAAACATGCTCAAACCTAAATTACTATTTATAAATATTTATATAATATAAATGATTATGCCTTGGATTTAGAAAATATTTTTCTGAAATTATCATTAGGATCTTTAACAAGGATAATGACCAGCCAGATTATAAGTCCAAGAGTAACGACTGATAAACCAAGAAATGTATCATTTAACATTGCTTTTGGTGCAGGCTCAAAGAAATCATGGTGCACCAAAAGTTATTAAATTTCTAAAGGAGGATACAAAGAAAACTTTACATTCTTCTATGGCTGTAGATGTTAATCCGGTAGCTCTTGGTGAAAGAATAGTTGCTGACATGAAGAAGAAGAGAAAAACATTAGGAATTTAACCGGAAGATTTATTAATATAAAAAGTGAAATATTAAAAGTCCCTATACACATTATAAGTTCTGTGGTCAATTCAGTTTATGTGTATAATGGGGCTTTTAATAATTTATAATAGGAAATATGGTAACATATCATTTGACTGTGTCTATATACAAATATTTATTTATAATTAGCTGAATAAAGATTCAACATTATGTTTGTATTTTCGACCAACTTCAAATGTTCCATATTCTGTATGTAATAAAAGAGAAGATTTGTCATAGGATTTTACATACTTAATATTCATGATGCGTGTTTTATGTATTCTTATAAAATTTTTATCAAGTTGTTTTAAAATAGAAGTAAGGCTTTGGTGAACAGTCGTAAGTTCATTATTTGTTGTAAAAATCTGACAAGTATGAGTACAAGATTTGATAAATACTATATCATCAAAGTGAAACATAATATTAATGCGGTGTTTATCTTTAATGGGGATAGAATCAATAATAGTTTCTTTGTTATTTATATAATCATTTATTACTTTCCTGATATCGTCAGCTGAATAAGGTTTAATGATATAGCTAAAACAATGTACATAATTAATGGCATCGTAAACCTCATCCGGAAAAGCGGTGATATAAATAATTGGAGTATTTTTATATCTTAGAATTGAACGAATTTCCATTGCGAATGTAATGCCTGTTTTAGATTCAGACTTGCCAAGACCAATATCAAGAAAAAACAATTCAATTGCATATTCATTACTAAGTTGCAAAGCTTGTTCATAAGTATTTGCAACATATATAATCCAATCTTCCTTACATTTTAAAATGTTAGATTTAAGATAATCAGCTTGTATTTCTTCATCCTCTAGTATTAATACAATCATATACAACCTCCTGTAAAAGTCCTTATATTATTACAAAGTATTATAGAAAATAAAATATAAAAAAGCAATAAAATTGTCGATTATTGCAGCTAAAATCAAATCGAAATTGTCGTTCGTGTCGTGTTTCGCGTCGTTCATGCACAAAAGCCTAATTTATAATTGACTGTTTTGCACAAAGATGGTATCGTTATGATAAATTAATTAAGCAATATTAACAAAATTAGATAATACATTAATGTTATAACGGAGACATACCGTTTATAATAAAAATAGAATGAAGGAGGACAGTAAGCAGTCAGGAGTATGTGCAGATAATATACATAAGAAAGAAGGAATTTATATGAGAAAGACATTTAGTAAGATAAGCAAAAAAATGGCAGCAGTGATTTTGACGGGAGTATTAACGATAGCAAGCATGACAAGTGTGTTTGCAACTTATGCCACAAAAGAATTTAAATCAAGCGGTGGAAAGAAACTTGAAGTAAAAGCATCTACATCGACTATCGGTCAGAACAAATATGCATTTACAGCAATAATGGAAAGTGAGAACAAAGATATATTTGATAGTATGTACATAGATGCTGAATTATTCTGTTCGGGAATAGAAAATCCATTTGATGATAAAACCGTTTATAATAAGAATGTTGTTACAGTAACAGTTAATAATGCAGCAGGTGGCATAAGTTATGGAAAAGGAGTAACGAATACCAACGTAGGTGATAAAACCTATGGTTATGGAGGAACTACTTTATATAATTAATTAGAAAAATAAATATGTGTGTTACTATGTCATAGTCAGTTTATGGCATAGTATTATATTTTATAAATGGAGGAATATATAAATGAAGAAGAGCAGGATGCTAATAATTTTAATATTAAATGTCATGATGGTTTTTATGGTAGGTTGTTCAGATAAAAATAATGGTAATGTTAATCCTTTGGGTGGGAAGGGTCAGCTACATAATGCGAAAGCACGTATAAAATATAGCAGATTATATGATGATGAAAATATCTATTTTTATGTATCTTCAAAGTACCAGCTGACAGACTTATGCATAAAATTTACCAAGAATAATAAGTTAATGATTAATTGCGATAATTCAGCCTGCCTTCATAATGCAATGGAATGTAAAGCAACAGCAGATTATAAGTTTTTTGAATTTAATAATAAGACATATAAGTATGGAAATTCTAAGATAAAGACAGCCGATGGAAAAGAGGTATTTGAAAATTCTGTTCCAAAAGATTTGGAAGATGAAGATGCAAATAATATAATAAGCTGGGTGGAAGCAACAGAAGATAATAGATATGCGGTTGTTGTAGGATATGGATTCCAGTATTTAATTAATGATAAATTTGAAATTGTATATACTATAAAAGATTTGGGAGGTACAACATGGACAAAATTATATAAAGATAAATGTTATTATGTTAATGATACAGACAGTCTGGTAGAAATTGACATATCGAGTGGTACGAAAAGGAATATAGTATCGGTAGAAAAAGTGTCGACAATAACAGACGATGGAGAATATATTTTTTATTTTGATAATAAAAACAGGTTACATAAGTATTCATTAGAGACAGATGCAGACAACATAATAAAGGAACACATGCCTTCGCCTTGCTTTATGGCATATGATGGATATATATATTATGAAGATAGTGCATGGCCGGGAAGTCACAAAGAAATATCGGATTATGATGGCAATATTATAAGAGACTGTACGGATTGTAAAAATATGTCTATGGAAGATGGATTTAAGATAAAGGATAAGATATATAACAATTACACTGATGATTCCGGAAAACTTTGGTTAGCAGTAATGAATGAAGATGGAACAGATTATAAAGAGTATAAATTGGAGAATTAATATGAGAAAGTCTATGAAAAAAATTATAAAAAAGTTGATTTTATTATTTTGTTTGGCTTTATGTATTACAGATAATTTGACAGCATGTAGCAGAAGTGATATCAAAAAAACAAAGTCCAATACTGAGACGGGATATAAAATTACGTGGTATGCGAATGTTTTACAAAAGAATATATCAAATGAGTATGAAGTTACGGATAAAATAATTTGTAATAGTGAATATAATGATGCAGGTGTAAGAATTGTATATGCCAGAGAAGATAAGAAAAGCATAGAAATTCCTGTTATGTGCATGATTTTAATTGATGGAAAACCTGTTGAATTTTCAATTGATAACAAAGAGAAAAATGATATCCAATACATAAACATTATAAATGGCGAAGATAAAATATTTCCTGTTAATTTTAAATCGGTAGGTGATAATATTTCAGAGCATAGTATGGTATTTTTAGCTGTGCCATATTACAACATAAAAACGCAAGAATTATCGGATAATACAATTATGTATTGCAAAAAAACAATTTCTAATGAGATTGATATATCAGATAAAGATATATTACAAACAGATACAGAATATAAAATGGCAGACAGTACAATGAAAATATGTGGTAAAGAATTGTATGAAATATCTGAATATAATGGAAGTGTCAAAGATTATCTGATATATGACAATGATAAAATAAAATATATTGGAGATTATCCAAACAAAAATGGAAAAACATATATAGTTGTTGATGGAAAGTTTTATAAAGAAAACGATATATTATATTGTCTTGAATGGCAAAATAATAAAAGATATGTATATAAGGAATTTACTATGTGTGATTTATTATCTGAGAAGCATATTATTTTTGCAATAACAATCATGGAAGATGAGATTGTAGTTGCTCATAAGTCATTTAATGAAGAAATAATAAAACCTGATAAATAAGAAATTAGAAATGAGGTATTGTATGAAATATGAATTTTTAAAGTTAATGAAAAATAAAATAGTTCTGTTATGCATTTTGTTTTCATTTGGAATATCGATTTATACAGGATTTAAAACTGCCGGTAATTATGATGAAAACAAAGATATCGATTATAAAACCTATACAGGGGAAGTAACAAGACAAAGAAGTGACGATATCGAAAATGAATATAAGGTCGTAATGTCGAATTATGCAATAGCAAAAAACAGGGTCAGTGCGTATGAAAAAGATGAAGTATCAAAATATGCCACGATTACTGAAGAAGATGTTGAGAGCATGAGTAATAACGAAAAACAAAAATATTCAGATGAAATGTATGTATGGTCAATTATTTATGGTAATCTTGAAAACAGAATAAAATCAAAAGAATTTCGAGAAAATGTCAAAAAAAATTCCATGTTATTGGCTGAAAGCGGGGATATATATACTAAAAGTGTAAATGAATTGGCTTATAAGAAGTATTCTAAAAAAGTAAAGTATGAGGTTTTTGGTTCTACATTAGAAACAAATTTGATGAATGGATGGACTTACATAAATTATTCAGATTATATAAATATTGTATGTGTAATAATTGTGGTATGTCTTATCTTCTTGATGGAACATAGCCGTAATACATATAGTATGATTTTTTCATCATATAACGGAAGACTCAAAACATATATAAATAAGAGTATTGTAATAACAATTATTTCCATATTACTTGCTGTTTTAACCACGATTATTGGAATAATTCCATATATGGGAAAGAGAGGATTTATGCAGGTAATGAATGCAGATATTCAGAATTTTTCGGAATTCATATATTCTCCATACAGTTTAAAACTATATCAGGTGATTTTAATAATGATTGCATTAAGGATAATAGCATATGTTTCGATAGCAGCCGTATTAACATTTATAACGACATTTTTCAAAAAAAGCATTGTACCATTTAGTGTTGGAACACTTTTGTTTTGCGGTGGTTTCGCGATGTATTCAAAATTTGTAGACAAAATGAACCTTATGGAAGGCTCCGGAAGAGGAATTAGTGATTTAACAGGTAAATATAAATTATATCGAATGTATACACCATTTGGATTTTTAAGAAATGGAATTAAGTATTTTTCTACATATGAACCCAATAATATTATTAATAAACCTGTGATGACTGTTACGATTGCAGTATGTATTCATATTATGTATATAGTAGTATTCTTTGTGGCAGGTTATCTTGTTTATCGTTTCAGGTTTAGAAAAAAAGGAGTTTAAATAAAGACTATGGAGATTTTAAAATTTGAGAATGGAGGATTAATATGTTAGAACTTAAAGATTTGAGAAAGTGTTATGGTAAAAATGAAGCATTAAAAGGTGCGAATATTAAATTTGACAAAGGTATATATGGATTGTTAGGGCCAAATGGTGCCGGTAAGTCAACTATGATGAATATAATAACGGATGTGTTAAATGCTACATCGGGCGAAGTAATGTATGATGGTGTTCCGATTAAAAAAATGGGGGCCGAATATAGAAAGAAGATAGCATATCTTCCTCAGAGGGTGGGATTTTATCCGGATTTTACAGCAAAAAAGACACTTGAATATTTTGCAATGTTGCGAGGTGTTGATAAGAAAGATTTTAAGGATAGGATAGATTATTCGCTTTCGGCAGTTAACCTTACAGATTCAATAAATGTAAAAGTAGGTACATTTTCTGGCGGAATGAAGCAAAGACTGGGAATTGCGACAGCATTGGTATCTGATCCTGAAATATTAATATTAGATGAACCGACAGTAGGACTTGATCCAAAAGAGCGTATAAAATTCAGAAAAACAATCAGTGAGTTAGCAAAAGAAAAAACAATTATTTTATCAACACATATTGTGTCAGATGTAGAAAGCATAGCAGATTATATAGTCTTATTGAAAAATGGAGAAGTTATTGGAGATGGAACTAAAGAGGAAATAATAAAGTTAGTTGAAAAAGATAAATTATCTAAAAATGAAAATATAAAATTGGATGAGAACGAGGATATGAAAATGACGCTTGAGGATGTGTATATGTACCTCTATGATGAAAAGTCAGAGGAATAGCAGCAGGTTTCTGCTATATTAGTAAATTCCGAGAGAACATTAATTCTGAATTGGAGGTTGAGATACATGTTTAGGTTTGAATTATATAAGGCATTACGAAAAAAAGAATTATTACTGTTTTTTATTATTGGTATAATCATAGAGGTATTTATTGCGGGACAGGACAATAGATTGATTCCAGGAGATTTGAATGTAAAAATATATAAAGAATATATGAATGAATTAGACGGGAAGTATACTAATAAAAAGCAACAATGGATAATGTCGGAGCAGGAAAAGTATCAGGAGTATATAGAAGAAAAAACAATTGCTGAAGAAAAGTATGATAATGACAAGATTGATGCACAAGAGTATAAAACAGCAATAAGACATTATAAAGAAGCATCAGTCAAACTGCCGACACTTACATTTGTTTTAAATAGAAGTATTTATCTTGAAGAGATTGCGGATAATAGTGATAATGTTAATTTTTTCTATGATTTAGATGCTGACGATTATATAAAAAATATGGGAGTAGATATTGTGGTGATTCTTCTTATTACGATATTTGCAGTACATATTTTTGGAGAAGATTATAATTGTGGTACAGATAATATTGTAGCTACTTGCGAAAAAGGAAGAAAAAAATTATTTGTTGCGAGACTGAAATGTGTCTTGTTAATAAGTTTCGTTGCAGGCGCTGTCTTTCCAATAATTGAATACGCAGTTAAAAGTTATAAATATGATTTAGGAAATTTGAATTCAGATATAAAATGCTTAGAGTCGATGTCTGATTGTGGATTATCATTGACTATTAAAGAGTACCTGTTAATGTGTACGGCTGTAAGAATTATGGCAGCTATATTATTTGGAATTATAGTATCAGGAGTTATAATTCTTATAAAAAATACAATTGCAGCTTATGTTGTTTCGGTGGCTGTCGTATATCTGCCATACCTTTTGTATGATACTTTTGGAAAATTAATAAATCAGATTTCGTTATGCAAAGGTTTCGGAGTATATAAAGGTTTCTATAAACCACAAAAAATATTTGGCATACATGGAATGATTATATGGGCTATATTGTATATTATAATTGATATTATTATTTTAACGGTGTTGAAAAAGAAAAAATATAATAATTAAATTAATAGCATATTTAAGTATTCTTGTAATAGAATATAGCAATCTGGGTTCTGTCCCTGAGATTAAGCTTTTCTAAGATAACACTGATATAATTACGGATTGTTCCTTCACTTAGGAACAGAATATCAGATATTTCTTTATTGCTTAAGCCATCGGCGATTTTAGTAACGACTTCGGCTTCACGTTCAGTAAGTCCATAGCATGAGAAATCAGGGGCAGAAGATGAATAAATATCAGGCAATTTACTGATAATTTCATCTCCAAATACACGCTGTCCATTCATAACCGCAATAATTGATGGTACAATACTGTCAAAATTCTGTTTCAGGAGATACCCCTTTGCACCTAGGCGTAAAGCCCTTGCGATGTACTCTTCATCGGCAAATGTTGTCAGAAACAGTATTTTTGCATCTTTATCATTTTTTAGAATTTCATCAGCGGCATCTAATCCGGTAAAATCTCCCATTCTTATATCCATTAATATTACATCAGGCTTATGCGTTCTGTATAGATTTACTGCATCATGACCATTATTCCCGGTAGCAATCACATTAATATTATCACTTGCGTTAACAATGAGATTAAGCGCCTGACAAACAAGATTATCATCATCTACAATAATAAGATTAAATTCTTTTGACATATTGCCTCATTTCCGGGCGATAAGTCGCCCTGTCTAAATTAGTTTTTATTATCAATTGGAAATGTAATATATATACGATAACCATCAGTTTTGGTAATATTTATCGTTCCATTCAGTGATGAAATTCTATCATAAATGCTTATCGTTCCCATTCCCTGACCTCTTTTAGTCTGGGTGGCATTTATGTTAGTTCCGTTATCGTGAATATCTATTTTATAAAAAGCAGGATTCTGGGTAATTGATATTTTAACCAGAGTTGCATTCGAATGTTTAATTATATTAGTCAGGGCTTCCTTTATGATAAATATAATTGCATACTTTGCCTTAATTGAGAAGTCGTCCTGAATATCATAATTATATTCAATTTTACAGAAATCAAAGCCGTCCGTCAATTCCTTTAATTTTAAATTCAAATCAATAGATTCGTTATGAATATTATGTATACTTGAACGGATGCTGTTCATTCCGTCAGTAAGCGTCTTATTAATATTCTGAAGATACTCTTTAGTTGTCTCATCTTTAGTAATAGAAGTTAATGCCGCAATCTGAAGAATTGAGCTTGATAGTATATGACCTACCGAGTCGTGTATCTCTCTGGCAATTCGGTTTCTTTCGTTAAGAGTTGCATTTGTAATCTCATAGTCCTGTTTCTCAAGCAATTCATGATTAATCACATTAAGTTTTGAACAATTAGTATCCAGACTCTCTCTGACTTTCTGGAAATGTTCACGCTCAACTAAGTATTTGCCCGTCCTGTATTTTAATATGTAGGACATAACTATTATAAATATAAGAATAACCATTTTAAATATACCTATATCAGAGTGGTTATAGTTATAGCTGAATACACCACAGTACAGCAGACACACATACATATAAGGTGTATTAAAGAAGCTGTATAGAATAAGTGGCGAATAAAACATAAGTTGTGGATATACAAGCGATAATCCACAGAAGGCGAAATATATTAATAGCCTTATCAGAAATTTATCAAAATAAATCGACAGACATACCAAAATTATTGCAATACAGATAGGAATGATTGCAGTTGCACTATAAGATACTGTCAGCATAAGAATTGTTGAGCAGAAAAATAAAATTATATAATCTATTAATATTTCCAAATGCAATCACCTCCATGTAGATTTACTGCACCCAGACTTCGCAGATACATAATAAAATTATATTATCTGTGACAAGTAAATTTGCATATATAAATATAGTAACTTTTGTAGGAATTGCTAATTTGTAGATATCATTTTTCGGCTCTTTCGATTATTTGTATTCATTCAAAGTCCATACACTTAAACCGATGTGTCCGTCTATGCCACACACTTGATTTATGACGTATCGTGTGCGTGTTAATGTCGTCAGATGCAAAAGGTCGGTGCAGCAAATCACCGTTTAAGCGAAGCACGTTTGATTAGCTGCACCGTAATAGACTTTGCAGAGGACGGCATTTACACGCACTAGATTAAGGAATTATGAGAGCGTGTGTCATAGACGGACATCTCGGCTTAACTGTATGTCTGTTGAATGTACACAAAATTAGAGCCGAAAAATAATATCTTACAAATTCACGCAATTTCTACAAGGGGTTACAATATTTATATATGTCAAATTTACTTTAACAGATGAATATAAATAAAATTTGTATCTGCGAAGTCTCTGGGTTTATTAAATGCTACATTTATTATAGCATAGATATATTCATTTCGTAAATGTGACAAATGTCATTGCAAAATATTTGAATATATTTCAAAAGTCACTATAAAAAGTCTAAATAAACATTTATAATAATGAACATAGATTAAAGATTTTATTTTCGCACAGCTAAATGTGTCGCAGGTGCCACATTTAGCCTCTATCGCAGAGCTAATCTTATATTTGGCTCGCGATTCCTTCGTCACTTTGTGCCTGCAGAATGGAGATTAATATGAGTAAAGTTGTAGAAATTGACGGATTATTGAAAGAATATGGTGAATTAACAGCGGTTAACAGAATAAATTTAGAGATAGAAGAAGGCGAGGTATTTGGATTGCTCGGACCGAATGGTTCAGGCAAGACCACGACCATTAGCTGTATGCTTTCCCTGATTCCATATGATAAAGGAAGTATTAAGATATTTGGTAAAAATATGGATATGAAAGCATATGACATTAAGAAAGATATTGGAATCGTGCTGCAGGACGTGGCAGTTTTCGAAGAACTTACGGTAGAAGAAAATATAATGTATTTTTGCAGTCTGTACATACCGGATAAGAAGCTTTGCAAGCAATATGTAGAAGAGGCTATGGAGTTTGTAGGAATACAGGATTTTAGAAAGTTCCGACCTAAGAAATTATCGGGTGGTCTGCTTAGAAGATTAAATATTGCCTGCGGAATCGCACATAAGCCAAAGTTCATAATAATGGACGAACCTACAGTCGCAGTTGACCCTCAGAGTAGAAATAACATTTTAGAGGGAATAGAGAAGTTAAATAAGCAAGGTGCAACAATTCTCTATACATCACATTATATGGATGAGATAGAACAGATTTGCAGCAGGGTTGCGATAATGGATAAAGGTAAAATTATTGCAGAGGGAACTAAGGAAGAGATAAAAGATATGATTGGTGTTGAAGAGAAAATAGAGATTGTATTATCTGAGATTCCTGACAGCCTTGTAAAACGTATTAATGAAAACAGCAATATAAAGGAATGTATAGTTCAGGGCAATAGCATAAAGATTGTATCTAAAAAGGGTAAACACAGCCTTAATACAATTGTTAATTATATTCAGGAAGCCAATGTAAAGATTAGAAATCTTACTTCAAAGGAACCTAGTCTTAATGACGTATTCTTAGAAATTACGGGTAAGGAGTTGAGAGACAATGTTTAGTCAGATGATAAAATACAGATTTTTATGCCAGTTAAGGTCTAAGGAAAGTATATTCTGGTTATTGTTTTTCCCTATGATATTATCGGTAATGTTTTATGCAGGCTTACGAGATGTTACAAGTGGAGAAAAGTTTGAAGCTGTGGATATTGCTGTCGTAGATGATGCAGAATTTGAGAAAGAAAAGGTTATGGCATCAATTATTGAAAATGTATCTGCTGATAATAAAGAAAGCGTGGGCAGTGATAAGATATTTGTTACACAGTATGTAAGTAAGGAAGAAGCAGAGAAGTTATTAGATGATAGCAAGGTATCGGCATATATATATTTTAATGGCGAATGTAATGTCGTATTTAAGAAAAATGGCACAGAACAGACAATAGTTAAGAAATTCTTCGACATTGCCATACAGAAAGAGAAGTTATTTACGGAAGTTGCTAAGGAGAATGATGGAAATGTTCCACAAAATCTGTTAGAAACGATAAATGATTCCACAAGTTATATTAAAGATGTCAGCAATAAAAGAGGCAAGGCAGATACAGTTTTGCAAAACTTCTATTCAATACTTGGAATGGTATGTATGTATGGTGCGGCAACAGGTTGTATTGCGATGAATTATTTACAGACTAACCAGTCAGCACTTGCTAAGAGAAATACTGTAGCACCTGTAAGTAAAATGAAACAGTTATTGAGTTATTTCTTGGTAGATATGTTAATGAATGACGTAATAGTATTACTTGTTCTTGCATTTATCAGATTTGCACTTGGAATAGACTTCGGTAACCGTACCGGATTAATTATATTTACAACGATTGTCGGTGGAACAATGGGACTTAGCTTTGGTTATTTCTTCGCATCGATAACGAAAAAAAGTGTTGAATTTAAGAATAATATGGTAATTGGTATATCGATGATATGTTCATTCCTTGCGGGAATGATGAGCAATGAAGTTCAGTATTTTGTAAAACAGCACGCTTACATAATTGACAGAATTAACCCGGTTAACTTAATTACTGAAAGCTACTACAAATTATACTATTATACAGATTTATCAAAATACTATGAAAACATTATTATATTGATAATTATGACAGTGTTATTTGCTATTGGAACGATTACGGTTCTGACAGTCCAGGATAAGAAAATGATGCGAGAAAGTAGAGGATAGTGCGAAAAGTAATGCCGATGCGATTACCTTTCGCACAGCTAAATGTGACTTAGGCATCACATTTAGCACTTATGGCAAGTCAGAAATCGCCTATGCGAATTTCTGACTGCCTCTTCGCAACAAGTTGCAAAGAAATGAGGATAGTGCGAAAAGTAATGCTGATGCGATTACTTTTCGCACAGCTAAATGTGTCGCAGACGTCACATTTAGCTTCTATCGCAGAGCAAAATTTGAAATTTTGCTCGCGGTTCCTCCGACGTAAACGTCTGCGGAATGGAGTTTGTATTATGTCTTTTAAATCATTCATAAAAATATTTAAAACCAAGATACCGCTTATTGCTATGTATGTAGGAATATTTCTGATGATTTCCTTAATTAATACACAGGTAGGCAGTAATAATAAAAGTACAGGTTATGTAAATGAGAATATAAAAGTTGCAGTTATTGATAATGATAACAGCGAGTTATCAAAAGGATTAACCACATTTTTGAAAGAAAATATGAAAGCCGTAGATATAATTGAGACGGAAGAGGGTATGGAAGATGCATTATTTGAAAGAGTTGCGGAGTACATTGTAATCATTCCAAAAAATTATGAAAATGATTTAATGGCTGGCAAGAATGTTTCGTTGGAGAGCAAAAAAGTACCTGATGCATATAGTGCAGTTTATGCTGAGAATCTTATAAATCAATATATGACTACATATAAGACATATTATGTACAATATGGTTCTGAAAAAAGTATTGGTGAAATTATAAACAAGACAAATGATAGCATGAAGAGTCATATTAATGTGGAAATGAAGAATAATAATAAAGCCAGTGGAACTAACCGTATTGAAAATAATTTTAATTTCGGCGCATATGTTATATTAGCCTGCATAATATGGGGCGTTGCAGAAGTGTTGTCTACATTTTTCAGAAAAAATATTGCTGACCGAATAAATGTGTCACCTGTAAGTAACACTAAGAAGAATTTAAGTCTTGTATGCTATAGCCTGTTCTATATGATTATCGTATATTTTATAAACGTTATTATAGACATAGCCATATTTAGAGGAGAAATGTTTAATAAGATAAATATTATGCGACTGGGTAATATGTTATGTCTGGCTATGGTGGCAGCAGGAATAGGCTTCCTTATCAGTACAACAATCAAATCAAAAGGCGGAAGAGCAGCGGCAATTAACGTGGTTGCATTAGGATTCAGCTTTATATCAGGTGCATTTGTACCTGTTGAATATATAAGTGACGGTGTTATTAAGGTTGCAGAATTCTTACCGGTATATTGGTATATTAAAGCTAACAGATGTATTTCTGAAATGTTTGAGACAGGAATTGGCAGTAATATGGGAGAACTTATGGAATGTATTGGTATACAATTGTTATTCTTCCTTGCCATAGTATCAGTAAGTATGGTAATAAGAAAACGTTATACTAGACAAATAACCGGATAAAATGCTATTATATAGGTAGAAATATATACCTGTACGGGCAGACTTTATTCTATAGGAATTCAGAATCTGCGGAATGGAGAAAAAAGTGAGAATCAAAAGAAGTAGTGGATTATTTGGTTTATGTATTATAGCAATTTGTTTTGTAATGTTTATGAATAAGGAAATATATGCAGAACAGGGAGACTATATGCTAAAGGTAAATGTTGCTTCAGGCTGCATTACAGTATATGAGAAAGGAGGTAATGGAGAATACAATGTGGCAGTTAAGGCATTTAGCTGTTCGACAGATGATACGATTGTGAAACTTGATGAGACATATACGATTGCAGGACAACAGGAATGGAAGAAGATGAGTGATGGTACATATTCGCAATATGCTATGGAATTATCAAATGGTATATCGATATGTTCAAGCTCATATACGGCAGAGAGCAAAGACACTCTTGATATGGCGAGATTCAATGGAATAGGAAGTGAGAAATCCGTAGAAAATGTCTGGCTGTGTGCATCTGATGCAAAATGGATATATGAGAATTGTAAAATAGGCAATACAGTTGTATTCTATAGTGAAGTAAATAATCCGGGACCATTAGGCAAACCGGAAACAATTAAGTTAAACAGCCAGAGCAAATTCACTAATTGGGACCCTACAGACAGTGATGATAATAACCCATGGAAGAACAGTTCAGCAAGAATAGAGGGCGTAAAGGATATTGAGATTACAGCAGGCGAGCAGGTAGATTTATTTCAGAATATAAAAGGTTATGATATATGTGGAAATGACGTAACTAAGAATATAATTATTATGGGTAGTTACGACTTTAATAAAGAGGGTACATATACAATTATGTATTATCTTAAAGATGCAACAGGTTCACAGGTTAATAAATCAGCTAATCTTATTGTGAAGAAAGGCAAAAATACACAATCAGGGCTGACAGATACGAATAATACCGCAACTGCATCAGAGATTGGTGGAGAAAAGAGTAACGGTGAGAAAATGAGAATTCTTATTGGAATCGGAATTGCGGCATTCGTTGTAGCATTTGGAATAATCAGGTATACAAAGAGGTAATGTAGATTTGTAGGTTTGTCAAACATATGTTACACAGAGCTCAGATAATCCTTTAATACCTGATTGGGTGTTTTCCAACCTAAAGGATGCATGGGAAAGTTGTTGTAATCCCTGCGATTATACACTTTCAACTGCTTGGCAAAGTCCTCAAAGGAATAAAAAGTATGCGTTGTATAAAAACGCTCATTATCCTTTCGATGACTTCTTTCAACTTTTCCGTTATGCCGTGGTGTAAAAGGACGTATGACCTTATGACGAATCCCATGCTGCTCCAAATGCACCTGAAACAGTGTAGGTTTGTCACGGTGGGAGGTAAAGCGATTGGTAAACTCTGTTCCGTTATCAGTCTGAATACATTTAATGGATAATGGAAATGCTTTTACAAGGTGTTCTATAAACATAGCAGAAGAATATGTGTTGTGTTCCTCAAAAGCTTCCACAAAACGCCACCTGGAATACTCATCAATGGCAGTATACTGAAAGAACTGTTTGCCAATAACCTTGGAGTTTTTGAGACACACGGAAGGAACAAATTTTACATCAACCTGTATACGCTGTCCCGGATAATCCATCTGTTCGTAAGGTTTTGGAATATATTTTGGATTAGGCGGATGAACAGCCATAATTCCCTGTTTACGGAGAAATCTATATAGACCGGGAATGGAACGTGAGTAACCACGCTGCCTGAGTTTGACCCAAAAGACAACAAGACCAGCATCCGGGTTGCGTCTGCGCATATCAAAGATAAGCTTATAATCCTACACAGGTATACAAAGAGGTAATGTAGATTAGTGTTGACAGCTATAATTTTTAAATGTTATACTAAGATATACTTATATAGATGTAGCTGTTAGAGTTTAATAACGAATGATAAATGAGAAGTTATATTGTGATTTGTATAAAGAGATTATATAATGTTAAACATTGTGCTTTTATAAAATAAAAATATTGTGGAAAGAGAGGCTTTTAATTTAAAATATAAATAGTGAGGGCTAAATCTATATAGGATGTAGAATTTAATGGTTTTATTAAAAGAAAGAGGTATTGCTTATGAGAAAAAAGATAGTATGTTGTATTGTAGCAATAATGATTAGCTCTTGTATATCAGCGGAGCAAACACATGTTACAGTTATGGCAAATGAAATGGAAACACGACAGGAGATAAATGCTGCGAAAGATGAAAATGAAATTGAAAGCGAGTTTCAGGAATATATAATAGGTGTAATTAATAAAATAGGAAAAAATGTTGACGATTCAACATTGTGGATAAAAAAATTAGATATTTTGATATCAGATTATAGTGTGATATCAAAACTAGATGATGTGAATATTGAAAAAGTAGATGAGTATATAGAAAGATATTCATCTCATTTAGAAAATTTATCTATATGGTCTCTTAAACATGTTGGAGTAGCAGTAGATTCAGGAATTTCAGAAAAAGAAATAATTGAAAAATTAAAAGAAAATTATCAGAATATAATTGATAGTGGATATATTGAAAAAGATGTTTTAGATTATTATATCAATTCATATGCATCGGATACAACAAAGATAAAGACTGTTGAAACAAAAGCGAAACGAGTTGTAAATCAAAGAAGTGTAAAAGTAGCATATACATATGTTAGTAGTAAGGCAGTTGCTTATGCAAAAACATATGGAATAAATTCAAATAAGAATTTTCCAGTGTGGAGTAATGGGGATTGTGCAAATTTTGTATCACAGTGTTTAAATGCAGGTGGAATGAAAATGGTAAATGATGGTAGTGCAACATCGACAAATAGCTGGTATTCATATGGAACAGTTGCAAATACATTAAATGTATCTAGTACATGGCGTGGTGCAAATATGTTTAGGTGGTATTGGATAGATAGGGCTAAGGCAACATATAGATTATATAATAGCAAAGATGTGTATTCGAAAGCAACCTTTGGAGATGTTATTTCGCTATGCAATACTGATGGTACTGCATACCATACAATGATAGTTGTAGGTAGGGACACAAAAAGCCAGGAATTAATACTTGCAGCACATACAGGAAATACTGTGAGTGCTAAATTAAGTGATAAGATGAGTGCAGCTAAATGTAACTCCGTTATATTATATAAGTTCAAATAAGGAGGTTTATTTATGAAAAAACAGATTTTAGCAGTAGGAGCAATTTGCTGTGTGCTTATGTTTAGTGCATGTTCAGGCAAATCATCAGAGGGCAATGACAAAAATAAAAATGATAATGCAGTTGACAATACGATAGAAAGCAATTCGGCAAATGAAGATAAAGATGTAAAGAACGATGAAAATGGTAAAGAAGATAAGAATGAAGATGCTGATAGTGCAAAGGTTACACTTAATAAAGCTTCAGGAGATATGAGTAATTATATAGAAGCAATTGATAATTATTTTGAAAGTATTGATACTACATCTGCAAAAGATGGGAAATTAATAGCTGCTCCGGTTATTTATTATGTTGATAAAACAGATGAAGCGGATATAAAGCTGTATGGTAACTTTTATATAGAACATTATGCTATATCAGATAATCAGTTAATTGCAAGAGGCGGTGAAGCTAAGCAAGGAGTCTGCCATATCAGTAAACAGAATGGCGGATACACTGTAACTAAATTAGAAGAAGCAGAAGATGGTTCTTATTATGCAGAAAGTATTTCCAAATTCACATCAGATGTCAAAGCAGATTTAAAACCATCATTAGAAGAATTATATTCAGATAATGAAATCACAAGTAAGGCATTAGAATATACAAAGAATGTGCTTATATACCGTTATGCGGCAGAAAATGGCTTAGATACAAGTAAATATACTGACTCATCGCAGAATGTTGTTAATTTAACCAAGGTTCGAAATATTAAATATAATGGCAATATTTATACTGAAATCGGACAAACTTCATATGATAATTCAAATAGTAATGAAGTTATAGAGATTGATAATGTTGTAACAGATATAAATAATTGTCAGGAAGAAAATGCATCCGATTTTGGTAAATGCAGTATAAAAGCAGGGGCAGACGGTCAGATATTATTAAAGAGCGATGATGGCTATAGAATATTTGAAAAGTAATGCAAAATAAAAAGGCTGAAAGTCAGGGTAGAAATAAGTTTAAGTTAAATAAAGCTGAAAGTAGAGACTGAGATAGGCAAATTAAATAAAGCTGGAAGCTTAAGTAAAAATAAGCTGAAATAAAAAGAAATTTTTCAAAATATACCTTGACATTATAAAATTACATAGATATAATGAAAAAGCGTGCATACGGGACGACTATGTTCTGATTAAGAAAATTCTTTTAGGATATAATTAATCAATATGAACATAAGATACCATAATTTGTACGCTTTAGCCTTGTATAAGGCTTAGGCATAGATAAAATCTATAAACAATATTCTAATCAGGAGGTGAAAATAATGCCTACATTTAACCAGTTAGTAAGAAAAGGAAGACAGACAGCTGAAAAAAAATCAACTGCACCAGCTCTTTTAAAGGGTTACAACTCATTACAGAAGAAAGCTACAGATACAGCTTCTCCACAGAAGAGAGGTGTTTGTACAGCAGTTAAAACAGCTACTCCTAAAAAGCCTAACTCAGCTCTTAGAAAGATTGCCAGAGTTCGTCTTTCTAATGGTATCGAAGTAACAAGCTACATCCCAGGTGAAGGTCACAACCTTCAGGAACATAGTGTTGTTCTTATCCGTGGTGGTAGAGTAAAGGATTTACCAGGTACAAGATATCATATCGTAAGAGGAACACTTGATACAGCAGGTGTTGCTAAGAGACGCCAGGCTCGTTCTAAATATGGTGCTAAGAGACCAAAGGACGCAAAATAGGAATAATCACAGGTTGAATGAATTTAGTGCCGGGAATTAGAAATATTGTTTATATGTTCGACATATATGTAATTTGAATTACAGCAATACACTTTTTACCGCACGAAACACAACAAAAGTGAGTACCGATGAATTAAACAAAAAGGCAGTCAGAGAGACTGACCAACATATTTAAGGAGGGAAGAACCGTGCCACGTAAAGGACATACTCAAAAAAGAGACGTATTAGCAGATCCATTATACAACAATAAAGTGGTTACTAAACTTATCAACAACATTATGTTAGATGGTAAGAAAGGTGTAGCTCAGAAAATAGTATATGGTGCATTTGCACAGGTAGAAGAAAAATCTGGTAAGCCAGCACTTGAAGTATTCGAGGAGGCTATGAACAACATCATGCCACTTCTTGAAGTAAAAGCAAGACGTATTGGTGGTGCAACATACCAGGTACCTATCGAAGTTAGACCTGACAGAAGACAGGCATTAGCACTTCGCTGGATTACATTGTTCTCACGTAAGAGAGGCGAAAAAACAATGGAAGACAGATTAGCAGGTGAAATTCTTGATGCAGCAAATAACACAGGCGCATCAGTTAAGAAAAAAGAAGATATGCACAAAATGGCAGAAGCAAACAAAGCATTTGCTCATTACAGATTCTAATTATAGAATTAAAGACATTTTTGCAGCATAGGATTATTTAAGGAGGAAGAACCTTGGCTGGAAGAGAATATCCATTAGAGAGAACTAGAAATATAGGTATTATGGCTCATATCGATGCTGGTAAAACAACATTAACAGAGCGTATACTTTATTATACTGGTGTAAATCATAAAATCGGTGATACACACGAAGGTACTGCAACTATGGACTGGATGGCCCAGGAGCAGGAAAGAGGTATCACAATTACTTCCGCAGCAACAACTTGCCATTGGACACTTGAAGAAAATGGTAAGAAAAAAGTAGGTGCTCCGGAACATCGTATTAACATCATTGATACACCGGGACACGTTGACTTCACAGTTGAAGTTGAGCGTTCACTTAGAGTACTTGATGGTGCTGTAGGTGTATTCGATGCCCAGAATGGTGTTGAACCACAGTCAGAAAACGTATGGCGTCAGGCTGATAAGTATGGCGTTCCACGTATGGCTTTCATGAATAAAATGGATAAGCTTGGTGCAGATTTCTTCGGATCATGTGATCAGCTTATTTCAAAACTTGGAAAGAATCCTGTACTTGTACAGATTCCAATCGGTAAAGAAGATTCATTCCAGGGTGTTATTGACTTATTCGAGATGCAGTCATATGTTTTCAATGGCGATAAAGGTGACGATATCGTTATTGGTGAGATTCCTGCAGATCTTAAAGATCAGGCAGAGGAATATCATGATAAACTTATCGAACAGTGTGCAGAACTCGATGAAGAGATTATGGAAAAATATCTTGAGGGAGAAGAACTTTCTATCGCTGAACTTAAAGGCGCTTTAAGAAAGGGAACAATCTCAGGTGAAGCAATTCCTTGTCTTTGCGGAACAGCATATAAGAATAAAGGTGTTCAGAAACTTCTTGATGCTATTATTGAATATATGCCAGCTCCAACAGACGTACCTGATATTACAGGTCAGGACGAAGATGGTAACGAAGTAACAGTTAAATCTTCTGATGATGAGCCATTCTCGGCATTAGCATTCAAGATTATGACTGACCCATTCGTTGGTAAGTTAGCATTCTTCAGAGTTTACTCTGGTACATTAAACTCAGGTTCATATGTACTTAACTCTACAAAGAATAAGAAAGAAAGAGTTGGACGTATCCTTCAGATGCATGCCAACAACAGAAAAGAAATTGATAAGGTTTACTCAGGCGACATAGCTGCAGCAGTAGGTCTTAAGGTTACAACAACAGGTGATACAATCTGTGATGAACAGCATCCTGTAATCTTAGAGTCTATGGAATTCCCAGAACCAGTTATCGAGCTTGCAATCGAGCCTAAGACAAAAGATGCTCAGGGTAAGATGGGTGAAGCTTTAGCAAAACTTGCTGAAGAAGATCCAACATTCAGAGCACATACAGATAAAGAAACAGGACAGACAATCATCGCTGGTATGGGTGAGCTTCACCTTGATATCATCGTTGACAGACTTCTTCGTGAATTTAAAGTAGAAGCTAACGTAGGTGCTCCACAGGTTGCATACAGAGAAGCAATCACAAAGGCAGTTGACGTTGATAGCAAATATGCTAAACAGTCAGGTGGACGTGGTCAGTATGGTCACTGTAAAGTTCACTTCGAGCCAATGGATGCCAACGGAGAAGAATTATTCAAATTCGAATCAACAGTTGTTGGTGGTGCTATTCCTAAGGAATATATCCCAGCAGTTGGAGAGGGTATTGAAGAAGCTACACAGTCTGGTACACTTGCAGGATTCCCTGTTGTTGGTGTACATGCTACAGTTTATGATGGATCTTACCATGAAGTCGATTCATCAGAAATGGCATTCCACATTGCAGGTTCTATGGCATTCAAAGATGCTATGCAGAAAGCTGCTCCAGTAATTCTTGAACCTATTATGAAGGTTGAGGTTACAACACCTGAAGAATATATGGGTAACGTTATCGGTGGTCTTAACTCACGTCGTGGACGTATTGAGAGTATGGAAGACATCAGCGGTGGTAAGATGGTTAAAGCATATGTTCCACTTGCAGAAATGTTCGGATATGCTACAGTTCTTCGTTCAGATACACAGGGACGTGGTAACTACTCAATGTTCTTTGAGAAATATGAACAGGCTCCTAAGAATGTTCAGGATACTATTATTTCATCTAGAGGAAGATAATAGTAAATTGCTAAAATAATGCTTGAAATTATAAGCATTATGCAATATAATTTTAAATAGCCTAGCCCGATAGGGCAAAAATTAAGATTTGTAAGGAGGATTTACGCAAAATGGCTAAAGCTAAATTTGAAAGAACTAAACCACATGCTAATATTGGTACTATCGGTCACGTTGACCATGGTAAAACAACTTTAACAGCAGCTATCACAAAGACACTTGCTGCAAGAGTTGCAGGAAATGCTGCAGTTGATTTCGAGAACATCGATAAAGCTCCAGAAGAAAGAGAAAGAGGTATCACAATCTCTACAGCTCACGTTGAATATGAAACAGAGAAGAGACATTACGCTCACGTTGACTGCCCAGGACATGCTGACTACGTTAAGAACATGATCACTGGTGCTGCTCAGATGGATGGTGCTATCCTCGTTGTTGCT
>OMVQ01000052.1 GCA_900314555.1 uncultured Eubacteriales bacterium
ATGACCAGACAGAGGCTATGACACTTGGTACAAGAATCGTAGTTATGAAAGATGGTATTGCACAGCAGGTAGATACACCTAAGAACTTATATGATAATCCATGTAACTTATTCGTTGCAGGATTCATGGGATCACCTCAGATGAACTTCATCGATGCACAGGTTACACAGTCTGGTTCAGATGTATTATTAGTATTTGGTGCTCATTCAATCAAAGTTCCGGAAGCTAAAGCTAAAGCACTTATCGATGGTGACTACATTGATAAGACAGTTGTTATGGGTGTCAGACCAGAAGACTTCCATGATGAAGAAGTATTTATCGATGCAAGACAGGATAGCGTAATCGAAGCTACTATCAGATTATACGAGATGCTTGGTGCTGAAGTATTCTTATACTTCGATATTGAACAGTTCAACTGTACAGCAAGAGTTAACCCTCGTACAACAGCAAGACCTGGTGATACAATCAAGATTGCAATTGATACATCAAAATTACATATCTTTGATAAAGATACACAGAAGGTAATTGCTAACTAGTTAAAATTTATAATTCAATTAATGAATAATATGTGAATTTTTGAGGAAATACATAAAAAATGTGTATTTCCTCTTTTTTTTTTTGTCAAAATAGTTTAATATAACTATATCCGATTAAAAAATATGGGAGTGAAGCGAATGATATCAAATCAAATACTTCTTAATACAATAGAAGGACTTAAAAACATAACAAGAATTGATATGTGTGTAATGGACACAGAAGGTAAAGTATTGGCATCGACATTTAATGGTGCTGAAGAGAATGAAGCAGCAGTATTAGCTTTCGTGGATTCTCAGGCAGATAGTCAGGTTGTCTCAGATTTTCAGTTTTTTAAAGTGAGCGAAGATAACCAGCTTGAATATATTTTACTGGCTAAAGGCAGTACAGATGATGTGTATATGGTGGGAAAGATGGCAGCATTTCAGATTCAGAATCTGTTAGTTGCGTATAAAGAGCGTTACGATAAAGATAACTTTATTAAGAACCTCTTGCTTGATAATATGCTTTTGGTAGATATTTATTCAAGAGCTAAGAAGCTTCACATAGAAACAGATGTGAAACGAATTATATTTATTATAGAGACAAAGCATGAGAAAGATACTAATGCTTTAGAGACTATAAGAGGATTATTCTCAGGTAAATCTAAAGATTTCATAACAGCAGTTGATGAGAAGAATATTATCCTTGTTAAAGAAGTGGCAGAAGGTCAGACATATGCAGATATGGATAAGATTGCCAATACATTGTTAGATATGTCTAATTCAGAGGCAATGGCTAAAGTGAATATCGCATACGGTACAATAGTTAACGATATTAAGGAAGTATCTAAGTCATTTAAAGAGGCTAAGCTTGCCTTAGATGTTGGTAAGATTTTCTATAGCGATAAGAAAGTTATTGCATATAACCGATTAGGAATCGGCCGTCTTATTTATCAGTTACCAATGCCTCTTTGTAAAATGTTTATCAAAGAGATTTTCGATGGCAAATCACCTGATGAATTCGACGAGGAAACATTATCTACAATTAATAAATTCTTTGAGAATAGCCTGAATGTTTCAGAGACTTCAAGACAGTTATATATCCACAGAAATACTCTTGTATACAGATTAGATAAGCTGCAGAAGACTACTAATCTTGACTTAAGAGTATTTGATGATGCAATCACATTTAAGATTGCATTAATGGTTGTTAAATATATGAAATATATGGAAAATATAGACTATTAGAATAAAATATTGTAGAATGATTGAATGAAAAATATAGATAAACAGATTGGAAAACAAAATAAAAAGTCTTGCCTGAGTGCAGGTCTTTTTAAAAGATTTAGAAAGTTGAGGAACCTTGTATGATAGTATTAGAAGATGTTAGTAAGTCATATTCTACAGGTGCACCTGCAATTAAAAATATAAGTTTAAAGATTGATGAAGGAGAATTTGTTTTTATTGTTGGTAACAGTGGTTCGGGTAAGTCTACTCTTATCAAACTATTGCTTAAAGAGTTAGAGCCAACCAGTGGAAAAATATATGTCAATGGCAGATTTTTGAATAATATAAAGAAGAGAAAAGTAGCAGAACACAGAAGAGGAATAGGTGTTGTATTCCAGGACTTCAGACTGCTTAAAGATAGAAATGTATATGATAATATTGCATTTGCACAGAGAGTTGTGGAGACTCCTAAGAAAGTTATTAAAAAGAGAGTGCCTGCAATGTTGTCATTAGTAGGATTATCTGAGAAATATCGTTCATTTCCGAAGGAATTATCAGGTGGTGAACAGCAGAGAGTAGCACTCGCAAGAGCGCTTGTGAACAATCCACCTATATTGCTTGCGGACGAGCCTACAGGTAACTTAGATCCTAAAAACTCATGGGAGATTATGAAGCTCTTAGAGGAGATTAATAAACGAGGAACGACTGTATTAGTGGTAACACATAACAGAGAAATCGTTGATGCAATGAATAAACGTGTAATTACAATGCATAAAGGCGTAATACTTAGCGACGAGAAAAAAGGTGAATACATTTATGAAGGTTAGTACATTTGCATACAATTGCGGACAAGGTATAAAGAATATAAAGAGAAATAAACTTTTCTCACTGGCATCAATTGGTACTATAGCAGCCTGTATATTTCTTATAGGTGTATTTTATGCTATTATTGCCAATTTTCAGTATATGGTTAAAGAGGCTGAGGACTCAGTCTGCGTTACAGTATTCTTTAATGATGATGTAACAGAGGACCAGATAAAGGACATAGGAGAGAAGATAAAGAAGAGAGTAGAAGTATCCAAAATAAAATATACTTCTGCCGAGGAAGCATGGGAAAGTTTTAGTAAACAGTATTTTAAAGATGATATAGACCTTGCAGAGGGCTTTAAAGATGATAACCCACTTGCTAAATCAGCGAATTATGAGATATATCTGAATGATTTGACTATGCAGGATGCATTAGTATCTTATCTTAAATCAATAGACGGAGTAAAAAAAGTTAATGATTCTCCGGTAACTGCTAATACACTTACAGATTTTGCAAAAATGGTTGGATACATATCAGTAGCCATAATTATAATTCTGTTAGCAGTAGGTATCTTCCTTATAAGTAATACGGTTATGATTGGTATTACAGTAAGAAAAGAAGAAATTCGAATTATGAAGTTAATCGGTGCAACAGATATGTTCGTAAAAGCCCCTTTTATAGTAGAGGGTGTAATTATCGGTTTAATCGGAGCTATACTTCCTGTAGTTGTACTTATGGGCATTTACCATAAGGTAATTGCATACCTTATGTCGCAGTTTCAGACATTTACAAGTCAGGTATCATTTATCAGCTCAACAACCATATTCTCATTTATTTTACCAATGGCGTTAATCGTAGGTGGGGGAATCGGTTTTACAGGTAGTATGATTACAATCAGAAAACATATGAATGTATAAAAACAGTATCAGAATATTTGAAAATGATTAATACGACATTTATCAGAAGATATAATTGCAAATGTAAACAGATAGAAAGTGTGTGGAAGTCTCGAAAGGATGATTTGATTTGAAGAAAAGATTATTAGGCTTAGTGTGTGTACTCATTGCAAGTGCAATGGTTATCGGACTTGCACAGCCTCTTAAAGCAACAAGTATCGATGAAGAGAAGAAGAAACAGCAGGATATGGAGAATAATTTAGACGATATCCAGGACACGTTAGACAAGCTTGAGACCATGAAAAATGATATGAATGAATATATTAAGACCATGGACAGTAAGTTAGAAGAGGTATCGGCTAAGATAGTAGATTTGAACGACAAGACTGCTGCCAAGCAGGCAGAGATTGAAGAAATAAATGTTAAACTTGCAGCACAGGAAGAGGATATCCAGTCACAGTATGAATCTATGAAGTTAAGAATCAGATTTATGTATGAAAATGGACAGAATCAGTATATGGATATGATGTTAGGTTCAGGAAGCTTCGGAGATTTCCTTAATAAAGCAGAGTATATTTCAGAACTAACTACATATGATAGAAATATGCTTGATAAGATGCGAGAGACGAAGAAGCAGATAGAGGAGACTAAGGCTACACTTCAGACAGAGCAAGATAATCTCCAGACTCTTTTAGATGAAGCAAATGCAGAGCAGGAGTCTATGGAGAAGTTAGTTGAAGCTAAGCGTGTACAGCTTGCAGCAACACAGCAGGAGATATCAGATGCTGAGAGTGAAGCTAAGGCAATGAAAGCAGATATTGAGGACCAGAAACAGCTCATTGCAGCTATGCAGGAGGCTGAACGTAAGCTCAAAGAAGAGCAGGAAAGAAAGAGGAGAGAAGAGGAAGAGAGACGCAGACAGGAAGAGTTAAACAGACAGAATAATGCAAGCAATACTAACAATAACTCGGATAACAACTCAGATAATAATAACAATAACAGTGGTGGTGGTTCATTTGTATGGCCTTGCCCAAGTTCAAGAAGAATAACATCTGATTATGGTCTGCGTGGTGATCCGTTTGGTAATTCCTCAAGCAGCGAATTCCATAAAGGTATCGACATAGGTGCACCTGTCGGAACACCTATTGTAGCTACGGCAAGCGGTGTAGTTGCATGGGCAAGAAGTAGTAGTTCAGCAGGAAACTGGGTAGTTATAAATCATGGTGATAATCTTATAAGCGTGTATATGCATATGGCATATTATATAGTTTCAGGTGGAGATTATGTTGAAGCAGGACAGGTAATAGGTTATGTCGGTCTGACAGGACAGACGAGTGGACCACATTTACATTTCGGAATAGGTACCTATGACGGAAGCTGGCCACCTGCATATGTTAATCCACATAATTATGTTGGCTAATCTATGATAAATATAACTTGATAGAGTTTTATATAGAATAGTAGCGGAATGGAGAATAAAATGGATAATGAAAATAAAGAAGATATAAATAATTCAAATCGTTATTATGGAAATAACTACGCTGGAAATGGCAATTATAATGCCGGTAACCAATATGGTGGCAATAACTTTACGGGAAATAACGGTTATAATAGTGGAAACAATTTCACAGGAAATAACGGTTATAACAATGGAAACAATTTCACAGGAAATAATGGCTATAATAATGGAAATAATTATTCCGGAGATAATGGCTACAATGGCGGAAATAATTCAGATAATAATGGCAATAAACGTGGTAAGAAGTCATATTTTGCAGGACTTATAACAGGTGTCATCTGGGGAATTGCCATTGTATTTATACTGATAATATTATCTAATATTATTGAGAGTGCACTTACTAAGTCAGGAAAGATTTCAGATAATGTCGGTACATCAGCACTTACAGGAAGCAGCAAATCTTCAATTATCAAACAGTATATTGATAAATATTTTATGGAAGATGTTGAGGATGATGTACTAACAGAAGGAATGTATAAAGGAATGTTAGAATCATTAAATGATCCATATTCCGTATATTATACAAAGGACGAGGTTAAATCACTTAAACAGTCATCAGAGGGTGAATATGTGGGACTCGGAATATCGGTTACACAGAATAATGAAACTAAAGTAATTACGGTAACTAAGGTGTATGATAATTCGCCTGCTAAAGATGCAGGAATAGAAGCCGGTGATACGATATATTCGATAAATGACAATGTTCTTACTGATGAAACCTTAGATGAGTTATTAGCTGACATTAAAGGCGAAGAGGGCAAAGAAGTCAAGATGCAGCTTAAAAGAGGCGAAGAAACCATAGATGCCGATATGAAATTAAGAGAAGTTCTTATAGATGTGGTATCTTATGAAATGCTTGAAGATAACATTGGCTATATCATTATAGACCAGTTTACGGGAACATCTACAGAGCAGGTAGAAGAAGCTATTAATGATTTGAAATCACAGGGAATGGAAAGAGTAATTGTAGACCTTAGAGATAATCCGGGTGGACAATTAGAATGTATACAGGCAATTCTTAATTACTTCCTGCCAAAAGATAAATTACTTCTCTACAGTGAGACTAAAGATGGCGAGCAGGAGAGATATTACACAGAGAATGACGGACTTATAACAGATATGCCACTTTGTGTACTGGTAAATGAGAATAGTGCAAGTGCATCAGAGGTATTTGCAGGCGTAGTTAAATGTTATGACAGAGGTAAACTTGTCGGAACCAAGACATTCGGCAAGGGCATAATGCAGTCAACATTCGGACTTAGTGATGGAACAGCAATTAAGCTTACAATTGGTAAATATTATCTTCCTGATGACAGTAACATTCATGGAATAGGTATTGAACCGGATTACGAAGTAAAACTTCCTGAAGATGTTACAAATGTGTGGGCATTAAAACATTCAGATGACCCACAGCTTACAAAGGCAATCGAAGTTGTAAAAGGATTAGATTAATTTAAAAAGAGTTTTTATACATAATGAAGTAAGAAGATTTTCACTTTCCTATTTTGTTAAGTATAAAAGCTCTTATTTGTTATGGAGTTTTATTAAAGAGTAGTAGCATTTTATAAAAATATGTGCTATATTATAGTGAAACGAATGTATGTTCGAAAATTTATATTATAGTGAAACGAATGTATGTTTGAAAAATATATTATAGTGAAATTAAGTTAATTTATAAATAAGTTTGAAAGGTCAGAATTATGGATAAGAAGTTTAAACTTGTATCAGAATATAAACCGACAGGGGACCAGCCGCAGGCGATTAAGGAGCTTGTTAAGGGTTTTAAAGAGGGCAATCAGTTTGAAACATTGCTTGGTGTAACAGGTTCAGGTAAGACATTTACGATGGCAAATGTGATCGAGCAGCTTAATAAGCCTACACTTGTACTGGCTCATAATAAGACTTTGGCGGCGCAGTTATATGGGGAATTCAAGGAATTTTTCCCGGAAAATGCAGTTGAATATTTCGTTTCATATTATGACTATTATCAGCCGGAAGCATATGTGCCGTCAACAGATACTTATATAGAGAAAGATTCATCAATTAATGAAGAGATAGATAAGTTAAGACATTCGGCAACAGCGGCATTATCAGAGAGAAAAGATGTAATAATAATCTCAAGTGTATCTTGTATATATGGTTTGGGAAGTCCTATAGATTACCAGAATATGGTGTTATCATTAAGACCGGGAATGGTTAAGGACAGAGATGAAGTATTAAAGAAATTAGTAGATATACAATATGCGAGAAATGATATGGACTTCAAGCGAGGAACATTCAGGGTACGTGGCGATGTCGTGGAGATATTTCCGGTAACATCATCTGAAAATGCAGTAAGAGTTGAGTTCTTTGGAGATGAGATTGACAGAATAACAGAGATTGACACGCTGACAGGTGAGATTAAGAGCAGGTTAGAGCATATCGCCATATTCCCGGCTTCACACTATGTCGTACCTAAAGAGAAGATTGAACTTGCAGCTAAAAGTATTGAGAAAGAATTAGCAGAGCGTGTAGAATACTTCAAAAGTGAGGATAAATTATTAGAGGCACAACGAATAGCAGAGAGAACTAATTTTGATATAGAGATGATGAGGGAGACAGGCTTTTGTTCGGGAATAGAGAACTATTCAAGACATTTAGCAGGATTAGAACCGGGAGCAACTCCACATACATTATTAGATTATTTTCCAGATGATTTCCTTATGATTGTAGATGAATCGCATATTACGATTCCGCAGGTAAGGGGAATGTATGCGGGCGACCAGTCCAGAAAGACGACACTTGTAGATTATGGCTTCAGACTTCCGTCGGCTAAGGATAACAGACCGCTTAATTTCGAAGAATTTGAAAGTAAGATAGACCAGATGTTATTCGTGTCAGCTACACCGAATGTATATGAAGAGGAACACGAACTGTTAAGGGCTGAACAGATTATCAGGCCTACCGGATTATTAGATCCGGAAGTAACAGTTAAGCCGGTAGCAGGTCAGGTAGATGACTTAATTAGTGAGGTCAATAAAGAAGTTGCGAAGAAGAATAAAGTGTTAGTAACGACACTTACCAAGCGAATGGCAGAAGATTTGACAGACTATATGAAAGAAGTCGGAATCAGGGTAAAATATCTCCATTCTGATATAGATACATTAGAGAGAACAGAGATTATAAGAGATATGCGACTTGATGTATTTGACGTATTAGTCGGTATCAACCTTTTAAGAGAGGGATTAGATATACCTGAGATTACATTAGTAGCAATATTAGATGCTGATAAAGAAGGCTTCTTAAGGTCAGAGACTTCACTTATCCAGACGATAGGACGAGCAGCGAGAAACTCAGAGGGACATGTTATAATGTATGCTGATAAGATAACTGATTCTATGAGAGTTGCCATAGACGAGACGAATAGAAGACGAAGTATACAGCAAAAATATAATGAAGAGCATGGAATCACGCCGACAACCATTAAGAAAGCGGTAAGAGAAAGAATAAGTATCACGAAAGAAGCTGTTGAGACGGTTGATAAGTTAGAAAAAGATCCTGAATCAATGAGCAGGAAAGAAATCGAAAAGCTTATTAACAAGATTATGAAAGAAATGCAGAAAGCCGCTTCGGAACTTAACTTTGAGGCAGCCGCAGACCTGCGTGACCAGATGATTAAACTAAAAGAGCAGTTAAGAGATATGTAGTAATGATATTCAAAGAATGTGAAAATGTTAAAGATATATGTGTAATTCGAAAGATAAAAAGTTTCAAAGAATATGAACAGATTAAAACGAATATGAAATATTTCAGCAGATAGAAATGAGGTAAATTGTGAAAGAAGTTAATGATAAAAATAAATCAGGGAGACAATTTATAAAGATTAAAGGGGCAGCAGAACACAATCTTAAGCATATTGATTTGAATATTCCAAGAAATGAATTTGTGGTAGTTACGGGACTTAGCGGTTCGGGTAAATCTACACTTGCATTTGATACGATTTATGCAGAGGGACAGAGAAGATATATGGAATCGCTGTCATCATATGCAAGACAGTTCTTAGGACAGATGGAGAAACCTAATGTAGAAAGCATAGAGGGATTATCGCCTGCTATTTCGATAGACCAGAAATCAACTAACCGAAATCCACGTTCTACGGTGGGAACTGTTACGGAAATATATGATTATTTCAGATTATTATATGCAAGAATAGGTATACCACATTGTCCTAAATGTGGAAGAGAGATATCAAAGCAGACGGTCGACCAGATGGTAGACCAGATTATGACATTGCCTGAGAGAACGAAGATTCAGTTATTAGCACCAGTCGTAAGAGGACGTAAGGGTGAACACGTTAAAGTTTTAGAACGTGCTAAGAAAGCAGGATATGTAAGAGTACAGATTGATGGCGATATGTATGACTTAGGCGAAGAAATTAAGCTTGAGAAGAATAAGAAACATAATATTGACATAGTTGTAGACCGACTTGTTGTCAAAGAGGGGATAGAGAAACGTCTCACAGATTCTATAGAGACTGTACTTGATATAGCTGACGGACTTATGGTTGTAGATGTGGTTGACGGCGAGCCTATGAATTTCAGCCAGAGTTTCTCATGCCCTGATTGTGAGATTAGTATTGATGAGATACAGCCAAGAAGTTTCTCGTTCAATAATCCATTTGGTGCGTGTCCGTCATGTTATGGATTAGGCTATAAGATGGAATTTAACGTAGACCTTATGATTCCTGATAAATCAATCAGTATAAATGACGGAGCAATCGTGGCAATGGGCTGGCAGTCAAGTGGCAAAGAAGGCAGTTATACACATGCAATCTTAGAAGCGCTTGCTAAGGAATACAAGTTTTCGTTAGATACACCATTTGAGGAGTTAAGCGAAACAGCAAAAGATGTAATCATTAATGGAACAAATGGCAGATGCGTGAAAGTATATTATCGCGGTCAAAGAGGTGAGGGTATATATGATGTGGCATTTGAGGGACTTATTAAGAATGAAGAGAGAAGATACAGAGAAACAGGTTCAGAGACACTGAAACAGGAATATGAGGAATTTATGACGATTACACCTTGTAAAGAATGTAAAGGCCAGCGACTTAAGAAATCTTCACTTGCAGTAACTGTTTCTGATAAAAATATCCATGAGATAACATCGATGTCTATAAGAGATTTGCATAAATTCTTAGAGGATATGGAATTAACTGACAGACAGAAGTTCATAGGCGGTGAGATTCTTAAAGAAATCAAAGCAAGAATTAAATTCTTAATGGACGTAGGACTTGATTATCTGACATTGTCGCGTGGTACAGCATCATTGTCGGGTGGTGAGGCGCAGAGAATAAGACTTGCCACACAGATTGGTTCAGGTCTTGTGGGCGTTGCTTATATCTTAGACGAGCCAAGTATCGGACTGCATCAGAGAGATAACGATAAACTCATTAATACACTTACACACCTGAGAGATTTGGAAAATACATTAATAGTTGTAGAACATGATGAAGATACTATGTTAGCGGCAGACCATATCGTAGACATAGGTCCGGGGGCAGGTGAGTATGGCGGACAGGTTGTCGCAGAGGGTACGGCAGAGGAGATTATGCAGAATGAGAATTCAATTACAGGAGCATATCTTAGCGGACGTATAAAGATACCTGTTCCAGACACCAGAAGAGAGCCTACGGGCTGGATTACCGTAAAAGGTGCAAGACAGAATAATCTAAAGAATATCAATGTAGATTTTCCACTTGGAATTATGACATGCGTAACCGGTGTATCAGGTTCCGGAAAGAGTTCCCTTGTAAATGAGATTCTCTATAAAGCATTGGCTAAGAAACTCAACAGAGCAAGAACTATACCGGGTAACCATGATACTATTGAGGGTACGGAGCAGCTAGACAAGATAATTAACATTGACCAGTCTCCGATAGGAAGAACACCACGTTCTAATCCTGCGACATATACAGGTGTATTTGACCAGATTAGAGATTTATTTGCAAGCACATCAGATGCTAAAATGAAAGGCTACAAGAAAGGCAGATTCAGTTTCAATGTCAAAGGCGGAAGATGTGAGGCTTGTTCCGGTGATGGTATAATTAAGATAGAAATGCATTTCTTACCTGATGTATATGTGCCTTGCGAGGTGTGTGGAGGAAAACGTTATAACAGAGAAACCTTAGAAGTTAAGTATAAAGGCAAGAGCATCTTTGATGTACTTGATATGACAGTTGAAGAGGCACTTAAATTCTTCGAAAATGTTCCATCAATTTATCGTAAAATTCAGGCATTATATGACGTAGGACTTTCATATATTAAATTAGGCCAGCCATCAACTACATTATCAGGTGGTGAAGCACAGCGAGTTAAGTTAGCTACAGAACTTAGCAGACGTGGAACAGGTAAAACAATCTATATTCTTGATGAGCCTACAACAGGACTTCATTTTGCAGACGTTCATAAATTAGTGGAGATTCTAAGAAAATTATCTGATGACGGAAATACAGTCGTGGTTATCGAACACAATTTAGATGTAATTAAAGTAGCCGATTATATTATAGACATAGGACCTGAGGGTGGAGATAACGGTGGAACAGTTATCGCAAAAGGAACACCTGAAGAGGTTGTGAAGAATAAGAAATCATATACCGGTAAATATCTGAAGAAATATTTAGAAGATAAGTAAATATATCTGAAGCATTGTATATGTAGAGTGAAATAAAATCTGAAATTTGATGATTTATGTAGAAAAATGTAAGAAACTACTTGCATAATTAAGGATATCTTATGTATAATTAGGATATTGTGTTTTTAGTCAGAAGTGGTTTTATAAAGTTCACATATAATCTATGAAAATTAAGGAGAGAAAAAGAAAATGCATGCATTTGTTAATCAGGTAGCCAGGATAAATGGCGTAGTTAACGAATGGGTATGGGGTATCCCTATGCTTATTCTGATTATTTCGACCGGTATCTGGATGAGTATCAGAACAGGATTCTTCCAGATAGTAAGAGCGAAAATCGTTGGCGATGAAACATTTTTCGCAATATTTAAGAAGAGACACGTAACAAAGACAAAGGATAAGAAGGCAATTTCACAGTTTCAGGCACTTTCTACAGCCTTAGCTGCCACGATAGGTACAGGTAATATAGCAGGTGTTGCCACAGCACTTACAGTTGGTGGACCGGGAGCTATATTCTGGATGTGGGTGTCAGCGTTTTTCGGAATGATGACTAACTTCTCTGAAAATGTTCTGGGTATCTATTATAGAAGAAAGAATATGTATGGCGAATGGTCAGGTGGTGCGATGTACTATCTGGAAGATGGTCTTGGAAGTAAAAAAGGAATGAAGAAAATTGCTAAATTCCTTGCAGTATTATTTGCAATCTTCTGTGTACTTGCGTCATTTGGTATCGGTAATATGACTCAGGTTAATTCGATTGCAGATGCGATGCATAGTAACTTCGGAATACCTACTCTTGTTATGGGTATCATTCTTGCGGTAATTGCAGCGCTTGTTGTATTAGGTGGAATTAAGCGTATAGGCAGAGTTACAGAGAAACTTGTACCATTTATGGCATTAGCATACATTCTCGGCGCACTTGTTATTTTCTTTACAAATTATAGACAGATACCATATGTATTTGGAAGTATTTTCAAAGATGCATTTAATGTGTCAGCAGTAGGCGGTGGTATCGGTGGTTATGTAATAAAGAGAGCGGCTACAATGGGATTTAAGCGTGGCGTATTCTCAAATGAAGCAGGTCTTGGTTCATCCGTAATGGTTCATTCATCATCAGACGTTAAAGAGCCTGTTATCCAGGGCATGTGGGGGATTTTCGAAGTATTCTTTGATACAATAATTGTCTGCACATTAACAGCATTTGTATTATTATCAAGTAGTTCAGATGCAAAATCACAGGCAAAAGTATTTGCAAATATTACAACAGACAGTCAGACATTCAGCATAGCTGAGCATATTGATGAGGATAAAGAAGTTCCACTTATTGACAAAGAGTACAGTACATTAGTTATCGATGTCGATAGTAATGGAAATGCTAAATTGTATACAGAGGCACCTGCAGATGGCGAATATCTTGAACTGAAGGCCTATGGAAATTCATATTATGTAAATGCTTCTAAGAAAGAGGACAGAACCGAAGATGATTACATATATACAAATATAATGTCAATTAAGGGAAATGCAGCAAAGGATTCAAACGGTAAAACAGTTAAAGATTCAAATGGTAACATAGTATTAGATTCTGTTAAAGTTGAACAAATTAATGGTGTATCCCTTGTTACATATGCATTTTCACAGAAGTTTGGTGATGTGGCTGCAAAATTGTTAGCAATTGCGATTTTACTGTTTGCATTTTCGACAGTTCTTGGCTGGTCATTCTACGGAACAAAGGCGATTGAATATTTATTTGGAACAAAATCAATGGTATTCTATAAAATCATATTTGTATGCTTCATCGTAGTTGGTGCAACACTTAACTTAAGTCTTGCATGGAGTATTGCAGATACACTCAACGGTCTTATGGCAATTCCTAACTTAATCGGCGTATTGGCATTATCAGGAACAGTTGTTAAAATTACAAGAAACTATACAAAGCGTAAGATTAAGAAAGATGACGTAAATCTTGAACCAATGCTTTCAGCATTCCCTGATATCCAGAAAGAGCAGGAAGAAAAGATGAGAGCTGAGGAAGTATAAGATAATTAGGTATAAAATAATTTAAGTATAAAATTATAAAGTATAAGATTATAGAGTATGAAATTATACAGCGGAAAATATAGTTTCTGTTTTATACAGAAAATGATATATTCAGATTTAATATTTATGACAGGTGATGTTGCTTGACATTGCCTGTCTTTTTTCTTATACTTAATAAAGTGTTAGAAATACATTTTAGAATATCAAAACGAATTTGATTTGAAAATATTTTAGGAGGAAACGGGCTTGGAAAAAGAGATGATAATTGTTCTGGACTTCGGTGGACAGTACAACCAATTAGTTGCAAGACGTGTTCGTGAATGTAATGTATATTGTGAGATTTATTCTTACAGAACAGAACTTGAGAAAATCAAAGAAATGAACCCTAAGGGAATCATTTTAACAGGTGGGCCAAATAGTTGTTATGAAGCAGACTCACCAACATATAAGAAAGAATTATTTGAATTAGGTATTCCTGTACTTGGATTGTGCTATGGCGCTCAGCTTATGCAGCATGTCCTTGGTGGTAAAGTTGAAAAAGCACCTGTACGTGAATACGGTAAAACAGAGGTAATGGTTGATAAGAGTTCGCCATTATTTGCAAATGTAGAAGAGAAAACTATTTGCTGGATGAGTCATTTTGATTACATCTCAAATGTAGCTCCGGGCTTTAAGATTTCTGCACATACAGCAGATTGTCCTGTTGCAGCAGCAGAAAATCCTGACAAAAATCTTTATGCAATCCAGTTCCATCCTGAAGTTCTTCATACACAGGAAGGCAGCAAAATGCTTTACAATTTCGTTAGAAATGTATGTGGCTGCCAGGGACTTTGGAGAATGGACTCATTCGTTGAAAATGCAATCAAGGAAGTAAGGGAAAAAGTTGGTGACGGTAAGGTATTACTTGCATTATCAGGTGGTGTTGATTCATCGGTTCTTGCAGCATTACTTGCTAAAGCCGTAGGACCACAGCTTACCTGTGTATTCGTAGACCATGGACTTCTTCGTAAAAACGAGGGAGATGAAGTTGAAAGCGTATTTGGTAAAGGCGGAGCTTTCGAGATTAATTTCGTCAGAGTAAATGCAGCCGAGCGTTACTATGAGAAGCTTGCAGGTGTTACAGAACCTGAACAGAAACGTAAAATTATCGGTGAAGAATTCATAAGAGTTTTTGAAGAGGAAGCTAAGAAGATAGGTAAGGTTGATTTCCTTGCACAGGGAACTATTTATCCTGATATCGTGGAATCAGGTCTTGGTGGTGAATCAGCAGTAATTAAATCTCACCACAACGTTGGAGGACTTCCAGAGCATGTTGATTTCAAAGACATTATTGAGCCACTTAGAAATCTTTTTAAAGACGAAGTCCGTAAGGCCGGTCTTGAACTTGGCTTACCTGATTATTTAGTATATCGTCAGCCATTCCCAGGTCCTGGACTTGGAATCAGAATCATCGGAGAGGTAACAGCAGAAAAGGTACGAATTGTACAGGATGCTGATGCAATTTACCGAGAAGAGGTTGACAAAGCAGCAAAAGCTTATAAGGAAGCAAATGGCAAAGAGGCACCTTGGATGCCTAACCAGTATTTTGCAGCACTTACAAATATGCGTTCAGTTGGTGTAATGGGTGATGAAAGAACTTATGATTATGCTGTTGCAGTAAGAGCAGTCCGCACAGTTGACTTTATGACAGCAGAAGCAGCAGAAATTCCATTTGAGGTATTGCAGACAGTAATGAGCAGAATTATTAATGAGGTTCGTGGGGTAAATAGAGTATTCTATGATTTGACGAGTAAACCACCTGGAACGATTGAGTTTGAATAGTAGCCACAGGTCTGGGAGTGCCCTAAAACAGGTCGTTCCCGGACTTTTCTTTTTGCTCTG
>OMVQ01000054.1 GCA_900314555.1 uncultured Eubacteriales bacterium
ACTCTCATATAATGCAGTAAGGTTTTCTCTAAAGAAGCTCTTCGCAAACTTCAAATTCTTTGTATAATAAGTTTCATTAACTGTGCCGGAATAAGGCTCATTAAAAACTCTGTATTGCAAATAATCCGAACTTGGATTATCTACTTCATAGCCAAACAAATATGTTGTTATCTGGTTATTAGGTGGTCTGTGCTGACAAATATACTTAGAAACTACATCTTCCAAAGTCTCATATCCTAGCACCATCTCCCGATCCGATAATCCTTCATTCTCTTTTAGTGTTCTTGAATACTCAACAATCTCATTCAAAAGAATAACAAATGTAGTTAATCTCTGCTGACCATCAACAATATGACATGGTTTGAAACCCTTGGATACCATCCAAAGGTCGCTTCCCCATGAAGTTATCTCTGAACTTTTCAAATTTTTAAGAGACAACAATCCTGTATAATGATATCTTCCATCCTGAAGATTAATTAAATCATCCCAGAAATCAGTAAGCTGTGGTTGTTGCCACGCATATCCTCTCTGGTAATCCGGAATTCTAAATAACCTATTCTGAAACAACAGAGATAGTGGCTGAAGTTCACTTGCCATTACTCGCACCTTCTTTCAGTTCATTTATTCCTCATCGATTAAATCAAGCTCTTCTTGTGATTTAACCTCTGTAAATATTACTAACACGCCATCTATAATTTCACATTTTTTTACATATCGAAAATTTGATATTCTCTGCGGCACATCTCCTATGCAACTTTCTATTAAAATACCACCATCATCACATATTTTAGTAAATGTGTTTTCTTCAAACAATTCTAAAAAAGAATGTAACCTCAATATTCTAGCCCTCCTTACTTCTCCTGACAGATATAAAGCATACAATCAACTATATCCTCATCAGATATTCCCTTGCTTCTCATCCAATCAATTAAGTTAGCCAACAACATAGGCGGTATTTCTGTATTCTCTTCTTCCTCACTACCTTTATGCTGTTCAATCGACTTTAACAAATGTTCCATATTAGCCTTGCTACTCATAAGATATTCAGTATCTGACATACAGCCACCTCCTACTTTTCTTTAATCTCCTGATTCTCTTTCTTTACCTCAGGACCATATTTTATAAACATATCAAGAAGGAACCTTGCACATCGTTCCTTCTGCTTCTTATCATACTTCAAATCGCGTTCTTTTCCTTGCTCTATCAATCCTACTTACCCTCTTTGATTTTATAGTAATCCTCCGCGTCAATGCCAACATTCACATGATGTTTTGCCTGTGCATTTTGGTTAATCAACAAACAGACCGTCTCCACATGCTCCGTATGTGGAAACATATCCACCGGCTGTACTTTCTTAAGTTCATACCCATGTTCTGTCATATATCTAATATCTCTTGCGAGTGTTGCACTGTCACAACTTACATACACCATCTTCTCAGGTTGCATCTTTATGACCGTATCAAGCAATGCTGTGTCGCAGCCTTTTCTTGGTGGGTCTACCACGATAACATCTGCATAGCCACCATGTTTTGCATAGTATTCAGGAAGCACCTCTTCAGCTTTGCCGACGAAGAATTCTGCATTAGTTATGTTATTCATTTTTGCATTATTTCTTGCATCACGAATGGCATCAGATATAATTTCGACACCATAGACCTTTTTAGCTGAACGCGCTAAGAATAACGAGATTGTTCCGATTCCGCAATATAAGTCCCATACTGTTTCATTTCCGGTAAGTCCGGCGTATTCTAATGCTGTTTCATATAACTTTTCTGTCTGGACAGGATTGACCTGGAAGAATGACTTTGGCGAAATATTGAATTTGATATCTTTAATATAGTCGACTATATATTTTCGTCCATAGATGTTCTCCATAACCTTGCCCATAATTACATTCGTGTTGCACAGATTGATACTTAATGAAATGCTTGTCATTCCTTTGACTTTCGATAGCCTTTCGACTAGCTCCTCCTGGTCTGGAATCTTGTTTCCATTAATAATAATGCAAACCATTATTTCACCCGTTACAAATGCTTTTCGAATCATAACGTAACGAATCAGACCTTTTAGTGTCACTTCGTCATATGGTGCAATATTCTTCTCTGCCATAAATTCCTTGATAATTTTAAGAATTTCTTCATTTTCTTCGACACCAAGGTAACACTTTTCATTTTCAATGATAACGTGAGTTCTTCCGGCATAGAAACCAGATACTAACTCGCCTTTATCATTTAAGCCAATCGGAAACTGCGCCTTATTACGATAATGATATGGTGTCTCCATTCCAATAATCGGATAAATGGTGAAATCTGTGACCTTGCCGATTTTCTCTATATTTGTCTTTACTTTATTCTCTTTGAATCTGAGCTGCTCATTGTAATCTGCTGCCATTACCTTACAACCACCACATCTTCTGGCAACAGGACAGACAGGCGTAACACGATATGGAGATGGTTTGATTACCTCCATTAATTTAGTAAATGCGAAATTATCATGAGCTTTAGTAATTCTTACACGACATACATCGCCTCTTACCGCATCTTTTACAAATAACGTATAGCCGTCAATTTTAGCAATTCCCTCGCCACCTGTTCCAACATCTTCTATCTCAACAGTATACTCTTCATTCTTCTTATATATATGTGGAGTCAAAGTCTCCTGCACTTTATTTTCATTACACATCTTCACATATTCTCCATTCCTAAGGTTTCTATATCGTAAGAATCGCAAGCTGAATTTCACTTTCTACTATTTCTACTATATGTTATATAAAAACAATATGTCGTGTAAAAACAATATGTTATGTAAAAATATATGTAAAAAGCTAAATATGATGCCTGCAACACATTTATCCTTCTTACAAATCTGCTTTTCTTATATTTGAATCTAATGCTCTATTGAAGCCATACCACTCTGAACCGTCCTGTGGTCTGCCACCAAGTAAAATCTCAGATATCGTTTCTAACTTCGCATCCGCATTATCAGCTAAGTTAATTGCAAATGCTTCAGGTAAAGCAGGTTTCTTTGGAGAACCATATTCTAATTCGCCATGATGAGCAACTATGCAATGTTTAACCTCTCTTGCCAATTTCTCAGGAAAACCCGGAATCTCTCTGACTTTATCACTTACCATTTCACAGCCGATTACGATATGACCAAGTAACTGTCCATAATCTGTATAGTCATTCTTTGGAAATGATGATAATTCCTTAACTTTACCAATGTCATGAAGTAATGCTGCCGTAATAAGTAAATCTCTGTTTAAAACAGGATATGCTTTTGCAAAATAATTACACATATTTGTTACGGATAATGAATGTTCTAACAAGCCTCCGATAAAACCATGATGAATAGTTTTAGCTGCTGAATGACCTTTAAATTCTTCGATAAATTCCTTATCATCTACGAAAAATGCTTTAAGTAATGCATTAAGATACTGATTCTTAACTGAATTAACATATTCCATTACATTTGCATACATTGTATCTATATCTTTAGTGCTGCAAGGAAGATAATCCGCAGGCTTATATTCTCCCTCATCTGCCACTCTAGCACCTTTTATATTCAACTGTAATGCCCCGTTAAATGTAGTTACATCTGCGTTAATGTCTACATAATCGAGCGCTTCAAATTCATTTATTCCCATTGAATGTGGATCCCAGATTTTTCCGTCTATTGTGCCTGTTTTATCCTGTAATATTACATTGTCATAAGGCTTGCCATTCTTAGTCATCGCAGAGCTTCTCTGCTTGCATAAATAGATTCCTCTTACCGATTCTCCATCTCTTAATGTCTCTATGTATTTCATATTTTACCTCTTTCTAAAATCAACTTAAATACTATCAATTTGAACTGTATATCTTATCTCCTTATAACCGTCCTTACCTTTTCTCATTACCTTAATGGTAACCTCATCTCCCACCTGGCATTTTTGTAGAATCGATGTAAATGTCTTGAAATCCGACACTTTAGTTCCATTGAATTCCGTTAATATATCGCCATTCATCACACCTGCCGTATAAGCCGGTGATTTTTCTTCAGTATTTGATATATATATTCCATAAGGCATATCCTTGTCAATATTCTCGATGACATCATCTGTTACCTGTTTGCCATGAATACCCAGATATGTAATTGTCTGATTGCGCATAATTTTATTAACGTATACTGCAATTCGTTTAAATGAGATAACAGAGACAACATTTTCTCCGATACTGCTGCCATTTAACTCGTTATTCACCATTCCGATAACATTGCCGTAGCTATCAAATGCGAAACCATTCATAAGTCCGGTCGTTGAAATATCTGTTGCCATAATTTCAAGTTCCGTATCAACTATATTATATGTATTTCCTACAGAAGTCAATGAACCCTTGGCAACAAATTTCTCTTTTCCATATGGATTTCCCATAAATGTAATCTCTTCTCCTGGTTCTATCTCTTTATCAGGATTATATTCTGCTGCCGAAAGTGTCTCCTTATCTTCATCTTTAATATCATCCGCATTAATTAGTACCGTTGCAAGACCATATTTCTCACTTACATGGTCTACTGTTCCTTTATATCCTCTGCTTCCTAAGTATACAGTTACTTCCCTATTATCCTTAATGAAATCATAAGTTGTAAGTATTCTTATCTTATCATTTAACACAGTTATAAGTCCGCTTCCATAATTGACATTATTCTGCTCTATGCTTTCCCATTCATCTTCAGCATTTACGCATAGTGTCACAACAGAATTGCCCATATTCTTAAGTCTTTCTTCTATCGTCTTGGTAGTCTCTACCGGACTAGTCTCTTCTGTTGTAGAATTACTCTCTGACACTTTTGAATCATTTATTTCTTCCGTACTTTTTTTATCATCACTCATTTTATTAAGATATGGTTTCATAAACACGAACACCATGCATGCAATAGCTCCTATAATAATTCCACACATAACAAGAAAAAGCAATAGTTTACCCGGTGTAAACTTCTTATTGCCTACTACTTTTTCATTAATAAACTTAAATTCGCCTTCATTGTCATTACCCATATGTGTATTATTATTGCTTGGTTTATGTACACTATCTTTATAATTAATGCCGGACTTACTGTTTAGCTTGTCAGTATTTCCAGCGATTTCGTTTTTCTCAAAATTTTTTAAATCTTTCTCGCTCATTGAATACCTCTGTGTCTTATCAGTATTTTTATCCTGATTCGGCTATTCTGCCACCCGAATCCTCCAAGTCACATCACAAGTCATATACTTTATAATAAAAAAATAATATGAACAATTTATGACAAAGCTATAAATATTCTTTTCATTGATATATTAGCTGTTTTGGAGTAAAATTATATACTAAGAAAATGTAAATACATATCAGGCAAATGCAAATATAAAAACAGATATAAATTAAATGCAGATATATAACTTATATATAAATTATATAAATGTAGATATAATTAATTAACCGTATCTGTGAACTATAACTTTGAATTTACAATCAGCCAGATTTTATATTACCCAGAAAGGAGTTTATCCGTATTTTGAACGGATATTATTTATAGATAGATGAATAAAAAAGCATTAAAAACGCTTGAATTTGATAAGATAATTACAACACTTTCAGAATTTGCAACCTGCGAGGGCGGATTAGAGTTGTGTAGAAATATTGTTCCAATGGATAACATTGACGATATAAGGACTGCACAGACCGAGACATCAGATGCATTAGTAAGAGTTCTTCGCTCAGGCAATCTTTCATTTTCAGGCACAAGAAATATTCTAGAATCTCTTAAACGCTTAGAGATTGGCGGAACTTTAGGTATCGGCGAACTTCTAAATATAAGCAGCGTACTGAAAGTTACTTCTCGTGCCAAATCATTTTCAAGGCGTGAGGAATCTGCTAAAAAAGATTCGATTGACTATATGTTTGAGGCATTAGAGCCACTTACCCCTCTTAATACCGAGATAAACAGATGTATTATTTCCGAAGAAGAGATAAGTGACGATGCAAGTCCTACTCTGAAAAATATCAGAAGACATATGAAGCAGGCAAATGAACAGATTCATACTCAGCTTAATAATTTGGTTAATTCGCAGACTACCAGAACATATTTACAGGATAATGTAATAACCATGCGAAACGGCCGATATTGTATCCCTGTTAAGCAGGAATACCGAAGTCAGGTGCCTGGACTTATTCACGACCAGTCACAGACCGGTTCTACAATATTTGTCGAGCCTATGGCTGTCGTTAAATTGAATAATGAACTTAAGGAATTAAGCCTTAAGGAAAATGACGAGATAGAAGTTATTCTGTCTAATCTGTCAGTTAGTTGTGCAGAACACATTTCCGAATTAGAATGTAATTACCGTATGCTTGTTAAACTCGATATGATATTTGCAAAGGCGCTGTATTCTAAATCAATAAAAGGCAGCGAACCGGTATTTAATACTGACGGATATATTAATATCAAAGAGGGACGTCATCCTCTTATAAATAAGGATAAAGTTGTTCCAATTAATATATATCTTGGTAAAGATTTTGACCTGCTGATTGTAACAGGTCCTAACACAGGCGGTAAGACTGTTTCACTTAAGACAGTCGGACTGCTTACTCTTATGGGGCAGGCTGGACTTCATATTCCTGCATATGATGGTTCAAGTCTTTCACTATTTAAGGAGGTATATGCCGATATCGGAGATGAACAGAGTATTGAACAGAGTCTGAGTACATTTTCATCGCATATGAAGAATATCGTACAGATACTTAATGATGCTGACAGCGAGTCGCTTGTCCTCTTCGATGAACTTGGAGCAGGAACTGATCCGGTCGAGGGTGCTGCACTTGCAACCTCTGTGCTTTCTTTCCTACACAATATGAAGATTCGAACAATGGCTACCACGCATTACAGCGAACTTAAAGTATTTGCACTCACTACTCCGGGTGTCGAGAATGCAAGCTGTGAATTCAGTCTTGAGACTTTACAGCCTACTTACCGCTTACTTATCGGAGTTCCCGGTAAAAGTAATGCATTTGCAATTTCATCTAAATTAGGACTGCCTGATTATATTATCGATGATGCCAAGAAACGTATTGATGAAGAAAATGTGGCTTTTGAAGATATCATATCTGATTTAGAGAACAGTAAGTTAGTTATCGAAAATGAACGTTCAGAAATCGAACAGTATAAGAATGAAATTGAAGCTCTTAAGAAACAGCTTGAGAAAAAACAGGAACATCTTGATGACAGACGGGAAATCATTTTACGAAATGCTAACGAAGAAGCGGCTAAAATTCTTAGGGAAGCGAAAGAATTTGCAGACCAGACCATCAAAGATATCAATAAAGCATCTAAATCGGGTAACACAAAAGATTTAGAGAATTCCAGAAGAAAGGCAAGGGAAAGACTTGATAAGACAAGTGAAAAGCTTGCAATCAAGAAAAGCAGTACACCTCATAAGAAATATTCACCAAAAGATTTCAAAATCGGTGACCGAGTAAAGGTTCTGAGTATGAATGTCGAGGGAACTGTACACACACTTCCTAATGCCAAAGGTGATTTAACCGTACAAATGGGTATACTTTGTTCAAAGGTAAATATTTCAGACCTGATTATCCTTGAAGATGCACCTGTTATCGGTAATAAGACCACACATACAAGTGCTTCAAAGATTAAGATGGCTAAATCGTATTCTATATCAACTGAAATCAAGTTACTTGGTATGACAGTTGATGAAGCAATTGTTACACTTGATAAATACTTAGATGATGCATATCTGTCACATCTCCCAAGTGTACGAATTGTACATGGCAAAGGTACCGGAGCCTTGAGAAATGCAGTTCAACAGCATTTGAAGAAATGTAAATATATAAGTGAATTTCATATAGCTGAATATGGCGAGGGCGATGCCGGAGTCACGATAGCTACATTTAAGAAATAGAATTCAGAAACGAGGATAGTGTGAAAAATCGAATTGATATGTCAATTTTTTCACACAGCTATTTGTTTCGGAGCGAAAACAAATAGCCTTTATGGCAGATGAGAAATCGCCTGCGCGAATTTCTCATCGCCTCTTCGCGACAAGTCGCTCAGAAACGAGGATTGTTATGGCTAATAAACAGAAAATATTAATCGTAGATGATGATGCAAATATAGCAGAGCTTATTTCTCTATATTTAACAAAAGAATGTTTTGAAACTAAGATTGTAGAAGATGGTGAAGAAGCACTTAAGGAATTTCAGACCTTTAATCCCGACCTTATCTTATTAGATCTGATGTTACCGGGAATTGACGGATATGAGGTATGTCGTGAAATCAGAAAGACTTCTTCTACACCGATTATTATGTTATCTGCCAAAGGCGAAATATTTGATAAGGTATTAGGTCTTGAATTAGGTGCAGATGATTATATGATTAAACCATTTGACTCTAAGGAATTGGTTGCGCGTGTTAAAGCGGTTCTTAGAAGATATAAAGTCCCAACTGCCGCACCTGCTAATATTGCGCCACAGTCTGAATATGTAGAATACCCTGATTTACTTATCAATCTTACGAATTATTCAGTCACATATAAGGGTAAAAATATTGATATGCCGCCTAAGGAATTAGAATTATTATATTTCTTAGCTTCATCACCTAATCAGGTGTTTACAAGAGAACAGCTCTTAGACCATATCTGGGGCTATGAATATCTCGGTGATACCAGAACCGTTGACGTTCATATCAAGAGAATTCGTGAAAAGATAAGTGACAGCGATACCTGGGCGTTATCTACAGTATGGGGTATCGGCTATAAATTCGAGACCAAAACTAATTAAAATATGTTGTGATATTTAGTTTAGACTAACTATACAATCTGAAATATGTTGTGATATTTTTTAGACTGACTATACAATCTGAAATATGTTGTAATATTTAGTTTAGACTGATTATACAACTTATAGAATGGAGATTTTTAACTCAGATGAAACATTCAGTTTACTACAAATTTCTTCTTGGCTATATCCTGTTTGGACTTATAAGCATTTTAGTAATCAATATGCTTTCTACACGCCGCGTTACCCAGACAGTAACGGCTGATGCTGCCCAGAGTGTATATGACAAAGGAAATGTTATTTTAAACCGTTATTTTAACAACGACTTTTCAAGTCTCACAACTAATCCGGAAATTGCTAAAGATTTGCAAAATGCATCAGCACTTCTAAACTGTCGTCTCTGGATTACTGATACGAATGGCAGAATTGTGTATGATACAAATAACATCAAAATCAATGAAGTTATTTCCGACTTCGATATTACCGATTTCGGTAATAAATATTATATGGTCGGTGATTTCTATGGTAACTTTGACAATGAGACTCTTTCTGTTGCAATTCCGATAGTCGGTAATTTCAAAACTGAAGGCTATATGATATTTCATCGTGGAACTGATATAATTAAAGAACGTACTAATGAAGTGCTTAAAACCATTTACTGGACTTTCTTCATTGTATATGATTTGTCATTGATAATTCTTCTGATATTTACTTTCGTGGTATATATTCCTCTTAGAAAAATCAGCCACGCTTCTAAAGAATTTGCAAAAGGCAATTTGACCTACGAGGGACTTGCTTCATTTACAAATGAGGACGAAATCGGTAATCTCGGTATGTCCCTTAATTATATGGCAAGGAAACTCAATTCGCTTGAAGAGGACCAGAAGAAATTCATCGGTAACGTATCGCACGACTTCCGTTCTCCTCTTACCTCTATAAAAGGTTATGTCGAAGCAATGAAAGATGGAACGATTCCTCCTGAGATGCAGGGAAAATATCTTGATATCGTATTATTTGAAACAGAACGACTTACTAAATTAACCAAGAGTCTGCTTACTTTAAATGCATGGGATAATAAATCTAACCGTCTTGACTTAACAGAATTTAATCTGTACGAGATGATTAAACCGATAATTAACAGTTTCGAGGGCAAATGCGAGAAGAAACATATTACAATCGACTTAATCCTTGGCTCAAAAGACTATTATGTATCTGCTGACCGCGGCAAAATCGAACAGGTTATATATAATCTTTTAGACAATGCCATAAAGTTCAGCCACAATGACAGTTCAATCCAATTAGACATACATGATAAAAATGATAAGATTTTCATATCGGTTAAAGATACCGGAATCGGTATTCCAAAGGAAAGTATTTCTAAGATATGGGACCGTTTCTACAAAACGGACCTATCAAGAGGTAAAGATAAGACAGGTACGGGACTTGGATTATCGATAACCAAAGAAATAATTAATGCACATGATGAGAATATTAATGTTATAAGTACAGAGGGCGTTGGTACAGAATTCATATTCACGTTAAAGAAAGTAAAAGCCCCTAAATAAATTAAAGTCTCTTCAGATAGAAACTGTTCATTGTACTGTGAACTACCTGTTGAGGCTTTTTAATTTGCTTAAAGCCCATCTTCTCATATAATTTTAAAGCTACCGAAAGATTAGTATGTGTTTCAAGGTAGATATTTTGGTAGCCTGCTGACCTTGCCCAATCCTCAGCAATTTTTAACAATTCTTTCCCATAGCCTTTTCCTTTAACAGAATCAACCAGATAAAGTTTTTGAAGTTCGGCACAATTTTCAATTCCATCAAATTCTGCAATTCCAACACCACCGATAATCTGTCCTGCTGTATCAAGTGCAACATAATAAATGCGTTTTGATGGATTATTATTATAAAAATCACTAAGATGATTCAATTCAGGATCAAAATATACTGTTCCGGGAATATCTAAATGAAACTTTTCCAAATTCGTACGAACAATTTTGGCAATATATTTATCATCTGCGGGTTCTATTTTTCTGTAATTTAGCATAGTTGTACCCTCCAAAAGTTTACCTATTTCCACGTTAACCGGTGTAATTCTCCCTCGGACTGCATACCTTTGAAGTCCTGCTGTCTTAGTGCTTCAAATAACACAATTGCAACTGAATTAGCAAGATTAAGCGAACGTATATCAGGATTCATCGGTATTCTTACGCAGGTTTCAGGATTATCTACAAGAATCTCCTCCGGAATACCTGCACTTTCTTTACCAAACATAATATAACAGTCGTCCTCATAATTCACATCTGTATATCTGTGTTTAGCCTTAGTTGTTGCCATATATATTTTCGCACCCGGGTTTCTGTTAAGAAAATCTTCGTATCCGTCATACTCTATGACATCTAATTTATCCCAGTAATCCATTCCTGCTCTTTTAACAGCTTTCTCCGTTATCTGAAATCCCATAGGACCGATAAGATGAAGTCTTGTCCCTGTAGCTACACATGTTCTTCCTATATTTCCGGTATTCTGTGGAATTTCCGGCTCAAATAATACTATATTTAACATAATTCCTCTTTTCTTAATACTAATATGGTGTCAAAAGTTGCTGCACATTTCAAGCTTTTGACACCTTATCTTAATTTTAATTAATTCTGCTATTTCTTCTTAATGCCATTTCTTTGCTTGCTATTTCTTATCTGCATCAAGCCGGCTTATGAAGTCTTTTAATCTTCCTAATGCCTCTTTCAGATCTTCTAATGAATATGCATACGAGATTCTAAGGAAGCCCTCGCCACAATCACCGAATGCTGTTCCCGGAACTACTGCAACTTTCTCCTCCTGAAGCAGACGGTTTGCAAATTCATCTGAAGTCATACCGAATCTCTTGATACTTGGGAACATATAAAATGCACCAAATGGTTCGAAACAATCTAAGCCCATCTCCTTAAATGCATTTAATAGAAATCTACGTCTCTGATTGTAAGATTCACGCATTTTATCAATATCCCTGTCACCATTTCTTAATGCTTCTACTGCTGCATACTGGCTGTTTGTAGGGGCACACATAATTGCGAACTGATGTATCTTAATCATCTGTTTGAGTATTTCTGCAGGGCCTACAGCATAGCCTAATCTCCAGCCTGTCATTGCGTATGCCTTAGAGAAACCATTTATTACAATTGTTCTCTCTTTCATTCCCGGTATACATGCAATTGAGATATGTTTTTCGCCATTATATGTTAATTCAGAATATATTTCATCAGAAACAACAAATATATCCTTTTCGATACATACCTTAGCTATTTCTTCTAAGTCACTCTTCTCCATAATTGCACCTGTCGGATTATTAGGGAATGGGAGTATGAGAATCTTAGTCTTGTCTGTGATTTTCTCTAACAATTCATCCTTAGTAAGTCTGAATTGGTTCTCTTCCTTTAATTCAATAATAACAGGCTTACCATATGCAAGTGTTACGCATGGAACATATGATACATAACTTGGCTGTGGAATTAACACTTCGTCACCCGGATTAATCATTGCACGGATTGCAAGGTCAATTGCTTCACTTCCGCCAACTGTTACTATTACATCTTTATTATAATCATAGTCTAAATCTAATTTACGTTTAAGATAATTGCAAATCTCTATCTTTAATTCTTTTAATCCTGCATTAGAAGTGTAAAAAGTTCTGCCTTTCTCAAGGGAATAGATTCCCTCTTCTCTTATATGCCATGGTGTATCGAAATCAGGTTCTCCGACACCAAGTGATATAGCATCTTTCATTTCACTTACTACATCAAAGAATTTTCTTATTCCTGATGGCTGGATATCTACTACAACGTCTGATAATGGATTTCTCATGGTGTAACCAACATCCTTTCATCTTTATTATTACTAACCAATACTGTTCCATGGTCTTTATATTTCTTAAGGATAAAATGTGTGGCTGTTCCACGAATTGCCTCAAGTGGTGCAAGTCTCTCAGTAACAAACTGTGCAACCTCTTTCATAGTCTTTTCTTCGATTATTACGGTAAAATCAAAGCCGCCTGACATAAGATATACAGCTCTTACTTCGCTGTAATTATACATTCTTTCAGCTATCTTATCAAAGCCTAAACCTCTCTGTGGTGTAACCTGTACTTCTATAAGTGCCGTAACCTTTTCTTCACTTGTAGAATCCCAGTTAATAAGTGTGTGATAACCACAGATGATTTTCTCTTTCTCCATTTCTGCAATTTCATTTGCTAATTCTATTTCACTGATATCTAACATTACTGCTAAATCTTTCAAATCAATTCTGGCATTTTTCTCGATTGCCTCTAATATTTTTTCTCTCATTTCAGGACTCTCCTTTATTCTCAGTTTCCAACAACAAATTGTCATTCATTATTTCGTTAAAAATATCTCTAATTCATCTCTCTTAGGAGGCTCAATATATCTTCTATCCTCATTTTTAAGGATTACTTTATCATTATCGTTCGTGAGCCTTCCAATAATTCGGGCATCTGTTCCTTGGTGTCTGAGTTCCCTTACCAGTGTTTCTCCATCTTCCGTAACCATCAGCATTGCGCCATTAGACATAAGCTTGTACGGATTAATCCCGTATGGTTCGCATATTTCTATCGTTTCCTGTCGTATATCAATATCGTCCATCATTACTTCTACGCCTTTTTGAGTCTTTGCGGCAAGCTGCCATAGTCCTAAATAGATTCCACCACGACTTAAATCGTGCATAACCCTGACACCAAGGCTTCCCGCGACTGCTGCCTCACTTCGTACGTCTAAATATTTCTCCATATCAAGTGCTTTTTTAAGATAGCTTACCTGAAATTTTTCTTTTAACTCATTATATTTCTCTTTCGCAAGTGCAACTGTTCCGGACATACCAATCTGTTTAGTTAATACAATGTCATAGTCCTCTTTAACCCATTCACTTGCATCAATATATGTATCATAGATATAATGTCCAAGCACCGTAAATGTCACAACAGGACTTTTAACTGCTCTTGTAACCTCAGTATTGCCGCCTGTAATATGAATATTTGCTTCCAATGCAATCTTAGCAATATATCTTGTTAATTCCTTTAATTCTGATTCTAATCTCTTCTCAGGTATAATCACATCTACGTTCATTGTCGCAGGCACTCCGCCCTCAGCACATACATTAGCCATAGCTGCATATATTGCTCTCTTGCAATCAAAGTAAAGATTATCTTCACTAAGCATTAAGCCTGCCACACATGATGCCATAACAGTTCCGTCTTTAGAAACTGCTGCATCATTTCCGACATTTGCAAATGTATACATATCATCACTTTTGTATTTAATTGTTTTTAATACTGAACGTTTCAGAACAGATTCAGATAACTTTCCTGCTTTCATATGATATACCTGTACCTTTAATTTATTATGTATATAATTTAATTCGGGTGTAAAAAACACCCGAATTAATACTAATCTGATTATTATTTTGTGCCATGCACTCCCTAATTCCCTACTGTGCTGCTGTATCCGATGCTGCCGGTGTCTGTGCCGGTGCATCTGTTCCTCCACCTGCATTAGCATTATCACCTGAAGTCTGATTACCACCTGCCGGCTGCTGGCTTGAACCTGTATTTGAAGAATTATTATTCTGTCCATTTGTCTGGCTGCCTGATGTATTATCCTGTGCTGGTGTCTGATCTGTTGCCGCTGGTGTCTGTGCTGGTGTCTGGTCTGTTGCCGGTGTCTCTGGTGTGGCTGCCGGAGTCTCTGGCTGTGCTGCTGCGCCAGTACCTACTGTTACATATGTAGGTGAAGCTGCATATGAACTCTTGTTAACTACTTCTTCACTCTGAAGTACACCATCTACATATACCTTCTTCCAGAGTCTTGCAGTATATCCTGTATGTCCGCTGCTTGTTACCGCTCTGTATCCCGCTGGCTTAGAAGCATCCTGTTTAACTACCTGTGATGATGGAATAGTTGAAAGAGTTTCACTTACATATTCCACCTTTCTGTTAGCTGGTCTGGTCTCTTCACCATAGATATTAAATGTCAATCTTCCTGAAGCATCATAGATTCCCTCAATATATATAGGTGTATCTGTATTATTCTTAATCTTCAAATCTTTCCATGTTCCTGCTAATGCTGCATCCATAGATAATGGAACATAACCTACGCTCATTGAATGGTTATATCTCTCAACTACTTCTAACTCAGCTAAAAGCACTGCATTATAAAGTGTTGTTGAAACCTGACATATTCCTCCGCCAAGACTGTCCTCAACCTTACCATTTACATATGTACCTGCTGCTTTCCAGCCATTATCTGCTGTCCATGGTTCTAAGAATGAGTTTACTGACATTGTCTCGCCCTGACATAATGTTATTCCATTAAGAAGTTTCATACCATTTCTCATATTCTCATTTCTGTTGTAATTACTGCTTCCTGTTGAGAACTTAGTTGAGAAAGTTCCAAGTAAATCCTTAACTCTTTCACAATCTGCTGCTGTCGCTACTGGTTTATCATCTACAACTGTAAGGGTAAAATCAGCATCGCTCTTATTCCATTCTTCTAAGAGAAATTTATGTAATGCACTAACTGATGTATCCATATCAATCATTCGTCCGGTTGATTCCTGAGAAATCGAAAACGATGAACCTGTTCTTGTTAACTGTGCATTTACATGAGGAATGTTATACTGACCACATTTCTCATTAATTGTATTAGTCATAACCTCATCATTTACATCTACCTCAAATTCGTACTTGAGTCCATTATGTTCAATGTCTTTTGCCTCTTCGTATCTCTTAATTACATTTCCCTCGATACAATGTGAAGCAGCATCTTTAACGATATCTGTATTCTTCCAGTAATATCCTAATTCTCCTGCTGTAACCTGAACTTTATTACCATCTACATCTAATGTTATTACCTTAGATGTAAAACCGTTAATGTACTCATTTGCCTTATTCATGGCTTCTTCTTCTGTCATACCGCTTACATCAATATCACCAATAGTTATACCTTTAGTTATTCCCTTGGTTACCGGTGTATCATCGGCATATACATTAACTCCAAATAAAGCAACAAGCATAACGCATAATATCGCAGCTACTCCTAATAAAGCTTTATTTTTGTTAATCTCAATTCCCATCTTAATACCCATGCATATCAGATTCTTCTCTGATATCGCCCATTAATCCGGTTGAAAGCCGGGCAGCACATATTCCTTTCTTTCAAAATATTTCTTTCAACCTGTAATATTATAACTTATTGTATTATAAAATGTTGTTTTTTAGATTCTTAAATGGTAGTATATACTTACAGAAATGGTACAATTACCGAAAGTATCATAGCAAGCACTAATATACCGATTATAATTTTTGAAAATAATTTCTTTGATTTGTTTGAGTTAAAATTAATCATATAAATATACCTCTTTCTATATACGTTGTGCCAAATAATAATAAATGGAGTTGATAAACAATGTTACCAAAGTTACCTTTTCTATATTGTTTTCTTGTATTCTGCTTCTGGCTCAGATATGAGCTTCGAAAGAGCAAATCTAAGACCGCTGATAGTAAGAATACACTTTTTGAAAATGAGGCAAGGGCAAACTTAACCCGTAAAAAGCCTCTTAGTTCACTCAATTATATCACAGTTTCTGAAAAATCAATACTATTTCTTGAAATTAATGATGATAATATTAAAAAAATACAGAAAAATTTTGTAGATTTAAGGGATAAAAAGATTGTCAACCTGTCAAATAAGTCAAATACTGAATTAAAAGCTGAATATGGACCGGCTAACTTAACTGTACTTAGCGAATATAGTGATAACTTTATAACGCTAATCAGTTCTATTCAGAAATATGCCAAAAAGCTCAGCGAACTAGGACTCGATAATGAAGCTATTGAAGCCTTGGAATTCTCTGTCAGAAGTGGCTGTGATATGATATCAAGCTACAGACTCCTGACAGAATTATATATTAAGAATAATCAGTCAGATAAGATAAATGCACTTTTAGAATATGCTGATAAGTTAGATTCAATCACTAAAAAACCTATATTAAACTTACTTCATTCTTCCATAGTTTAATATGATTTTATCAACGTATCTGCTTACTTCCCTCTGGCTCATTTTATCTATATCATATTCGGATGTAAGATTATGATATCTTAGAAGTTCCTTTAGGAATTTAATCTGTCCTTTTGGAGCTTCTTTGTCTTTATAAGGCTTACATACTAACATCTCCGGTTTGAAAATAATTCCCTCTTCCTCATTTTCATATATTTCACACAGCTTTTCATATAACTTATGTGTCACAAATGCATCATTTAATGCCCGATGATGGTCTTTATCTTCGATACCATACATAACACATAAGTCTGCTAACCGTTTGCTTACGCCCTCCGGTATACATTTTCTTGCTATATTAAGTGTATCGATAGTCTCGTAGCCCTTAACATACTCAGTTAATCCCTCTTTATACAATGCATTTACAAGAAACGACATATCGAACTTAATGCTGTGTCCAATAATTATGCTGTCACCAACGAACTGCATAAATTCCTGCAAAATCTCTCCTATAAACGGACAATTCTTTACCATATCAGATGTGATTCCCGTAATTTCTACAATCCTGTCGCGTATTTCTACATTGGGGTTTACCAGTTTTGAATAAGTTCCCGTCAAAATTCCATTTTCGATTTTAACTGCACCTATTTCAATTATTTTGTCTCTTTCAGGCGACAATCCTGTCGTTTCTAAGTCTATTACCACGTATTTGTTAACCATTTTTCCTCTTTTCCTCACAACAATCTTTTAAGAAACACTCTTCACATTTAGGGTTTCTTGCAGTACATATTGTTCTTCCCAAAGTAATTATATGAATATTATAAAGTATCCAGTGGTCCTTCGGTAACACCTTCATTAATTCGAACTCTATCTTCTCCGGATCTGTTTCTTTAGTAAGTCCTAATTTCTTAGAAATGCGTTTAACATGCGTATCTACAACGATACTTGGTATATTGTAAATATTGCCTCTTATAACATTCGCAGTCTTTCTTCCCACACCTGCAAGTGTTAATAAATCATCAAGTTCAAATGGTACTTCCCCACCATACACATCTATTATCCTATTCGCACACGCAATGATATTCTTTGCTTTATTCTTATAAAAGCCTGTTGCATAAATATCTCTTTCTAACTCTTTCTGGTCCGCCCTTGCAAATTTCTCAAGTGTATCGTATTTAGCAAACAAATCTTTAGTAACGATATTGACTCTGGCATCGGTACATTGTGCACTCAATATAGTAGCTATAAGTAACTGCCAGGCATTATCATGATTAAGATAACATCTGTATTCTGTACCATATTCTTCATCTAAAAGTCTCATTATCTCATTTACTTTTTTCTTAGATACCATCTTTTCCTCCCTGTAATAAAATGTGCTGTTAAATAATTTTGTCCGCAAGATAATTTAGTCTGCACCACAATGTAATCGGATCTTTCTCTCTATAATCAAACATAACTACCTGCTCTGTCTGCTCAATAGTTCTATTATCAATCCATTTCCTGATATTAATGTTAAATAGTTCAATATGGATATTTTTGCCCTCACTTCTGTATTCATGATAGTAATCTCTTAGTTCTTCCTTATGGTTGTCCCCTGCAAATGCAGGACGGCTCTTAATATTTTCTCTAAGATATACATCTAGTTTAAGAAGTTCCTCAAATACCTTATAATCTTCACAAACACTCTTAACATATTCAAGTAGAATCTCATACATCTGAATTCTATTATGCTTCACTTCATTTAATTTATGAAGTTCATAATATTTTCCAATACCTTCAAACATTTTAAAAGGTGTTTCAAATTGATTCTCAAGCCATGCAAGCGCATTTGTAAACTGTCTGCTATTATAATATATTTCGACCATATTTTCTATGGTTTTAAGTTCCAATACTCTGTCATAATCAAGCCACTTTGTTGTAAGAACTTCATAAGGCGGAAGTGTCGTGTATACAAGACCATATTCTTCTGCCTTTCTCTCCATTTTTGCACCACTTAATACCTTTAAGAAACCAAGCTGAAGCTGTTCAGGGTGCATCGCATATACATCATTAAATGATTTGACAAAGCTGTCATAATCCTCATATGGCAATCCTGCAATCAGGTCAAGATGCTGGTGTATATTCTTAAAGCTGTTGATTTTCTCAACTACATATCGTAATTTATCCAGATTCATATTTCTGTCGATTTCTTTTATCGTAACCGGATTAGTTGTCTGCACACCGATTTCTAACTGGATAAGTCCCGGTCTCATAGTCTTAAATAATGCAAGTTCCTCTTCATCGATAATATCCGCGGATATTTCAAAATGGAAATTCGTAACTCCATTGTCATTATCATTAATAAATCTCCATATTTCCATTGCGTGCTTCTTATTACAATTAAACGTCCTGTCCACGAACTTAACCTGTGGAATCTTATGGTCTATAAATATTTTTAATTCAGATTTAACCAGATCAAGATTTCTGAATCTCAACTTCTTATCAATAGATGACAGACAATAACTGCACGAATATGGACAACCTCGGCTGCTCTCATAGTATATGATTTTATTCTTGAATTTATCTAGGTCATCATATGGAAATGGCACATCACTAAGGTCTAATAATTCTTCACAAGGTGTTGCCTTTAGTTCTTCACCGTCTCTGTATACAACTCCCTTAATATTAGAAAAGTCTTTAGTACCCTCTACATATTCTTTAGTAAGCCTGTTAAAACTTCTCTCACCCTCGCCTATCATAACACCTTTAACTTCTTTATATTCTTCAAGAAATGATGTGGCTCTGTATGACACCTCAGGTCCTCCAACCCAGATATCACTATTCTTCATTATCTTCTTCAAATCTTTTATGATTGCTGTAACATATTCTATATTCCATATATAACACGAAAATGCTACTACATCTGCTTTTCTCTTATAAATGTCCTGTAATATAAATTCCATCTGCTGATTAATCGTATATTCTGCTATCTCAATATTATTATCATATTCTTTAGAATATTTCTTAAGACAGTATACTGCAAGATTAGAATGTATATATTTGGCATTAATTGCTACTAATAAAATCTTCATTTCTACCTCTTTCTCCGCAGGCATTTATGCCGGAGGAATCGCGAGCTGAATATCCAATTCAGCTCTGCGATAATGGATATTTGTTGTGCCTGCACTACAAATATCTGTGTGAAAAATAATCGCATCGGCATTATTTTTCACACTAACCTCATTTCTGAGCAAGTCATTGCAATGGCATTATGCCCCACGCTATCACAAAGAGCCGCTTACAAGCGGCTCTTCCACATAAATATTTAATTTTCTTATTATTCTTATATAATCTTTCGTCAACTAAACGATGAATTTCTTCATTGTCTCCTCTAACTTAAGTGAAACTTCTTTAAGTCTTTCAGCCTCTTCACGAACATATCCTGTATTAAGCGATACCTGTTCAGCATTTACTGCTACTTCTGTTGTTCCCTTAGCACCGTCTACTGTTGCATCTTTAAGGTCACTGAATGATTTAACAACTATTGATATCTCATTAGAAATATTTTCTGCAACATGTCCGAATTCTTCAAGAATATCTTTCATATTCTGTGCATCATCATTGTACTGTTCGCTTGTATCAATAAGTTTTCTGTTAGTATCCTTAACATGATGTTCAATAAAGCCTAATACATCAATCGCATTGTTACATAAATTATCAACTGCATCAGTTACGTTCAATGTAATATTCTGAATCTGGATAGCTGTCTCTTCACAGTTCTCAGCAAGTTTACGAATCTCATCTGCAACTACTGCAAAGCCTTTACCTGACTCACCTGCTCTTGCAGCTTCGATAGAAGCATTAAGTGAAAGTAATGATGTCTGGTCTGCAATATTAAGAATTGCATTTGTTAACTGGTTGATCTCTTCAACCTGTTTAGAATCTTCAATTGCTGCCTTTAACTTCTTCTCTGTTTCCTTAGTTATCTCTTCTGTCTCTTCGAATGATTTAGCTGCTTCTTCTTTAAGCATATTAGCTCTTTCACTAATTCCCTCAACAGCTTCCATTCCTTCAACATTCTTAGAATTCATCTTATCAATATGATAAACCATATTATTAGATGATGTACTTAAGTTCTCAGCAGTTGCTGCTGTCTCCTCCATACTTGCTGCCAATTCTTCTGATATAGCTGAAATATTTGCCACCTGGTCTACAAGGTTACCGATTACATTTTCAAGTCTTGCAACCGCTTCTGTAATGTCATCTCCACTGTCTGTAACTAATCCTACAGTTTCTTTCATACTATCTTCCACAGCATCTAAAGCCTTGGCAAGTCTTCCTGTCTCATTCTTATTCTTAAGATATGGCTTATATTTATTACCTGTAAAGTTACCACTCTTCATAAGGTCAAGGTCTTCAGCCACTTTCTTAATTGGTTTAGATATCTTCATACCTATAAGTATCGCTATTATTATAGCTATAACTGATATAATTACACCAATTACAATGGCAATTACGATAACTGTCTTAGTACTTGCATTAACTTCCTTAACCGGTGCCTCCATTAATACGGTATATCCGTTGTTCATCTTTGCAAATGCTACATATGATTTAACACCTTTTCTGGTAGTTAATTCTTCAATTCCTGAATCTTTCTTATTAAGTGCATCTATAATCTTTGTATACTTAACAGTTTTAAGTGTCTCATTAACATTGTATACACTATCAACCGCAAAACACTGGTCGATGTCTACAAGGCTCGCATGACCTGTGTCATAGAATTTAACGTCACCAACTAAATCTGAGAATTTATCAAATGAAATGCTAAGTCCTATCATTGCAAATACAACATCCTCATCTTTAGCATCATCATACATAAATACAGGATAGCCATATGTCATTACATTCTTCTGTAAATCCTGGTCATAATATGATTTTAACCATCTTGGTTCTCCCGCATCTTCTGCCTGTCTGTACCACTGGAATGCAGGCTGCTTACTAAACCATGTAACATACCATTCTTCAGGATTATATGTCTGCTTCTCATCTCCATGATACCACGAACCAATCATAGTCTTAACCTTGTCAGGTCCCATATATACACAAAGACTTAAGATGTTCTCATCACTTGTACTTACCTGTTTAACATATGAATCAATTCCATCTACATAATCCTGTAAATACTTTGTATCACCTAATTTGTCAAAATCACCTGTTGCCTGTATGTAATCACCAATGCCCTTTGCAATACTTTCATACTTCTCAAATTCTGTATTCATCTGATTCGCATATTGTAAAGACATCGCCTCTAACTTGCCCGTTGCCTCTTCTTTTATAATATCAGTTGACTTATAAACCATAACAGAGCCAACGATTGTTGTAGCAGCAATAACACAAGCAGTAATTGCCGCAACTATACTTGCACCTATCTTTCTCATTCGTGCCTCCATTCTGCATATAAAATGCCACGTAATCACTTGTTAATATTGTATAACATTCATTCAATATTTGCAATTTATTTTTCACAAAATTACTAACAAATTACAGACTCAGAACCGAAACAAATATCTTTTGTTTGTATTCGTAAAATAGACAATAAAACCAAGTTGCCCGTCTATAACATATACTCTCATATTCCTTTATCGGTTATGAGTAAATGCCGCCCTCTGCATAGTAAAAAATAAGCATAAGAAAAATAACTCAAATCTTTCTTATGCCTATTTTTGCTGTAATTTCAGCTTTTTATACTACATACTCACTTATTTATTAATTTCTTTCATCATTTCTTCGAACTTCTCATAATGTTCTTTATCTGCGAAATAGTCCTGATAGAATAACTGGTCACAATATTTAATCTTCTCAACTAATTTAGCTGATTCACTTTCGAAATACTTCATATATTTACTGTCTACGGATGGGGCTTTATAAAGAATACTGTTCATACTTCTGCCTACGATACCCTCGCCGATGAATGTTCCATATGCTCTTGAATAAAGTATTGATTCCTTATCAGTAAATACTGAATTGCCATAATACATATTTGTATAATATCTTATTCCCAGCAAATCTAATAATGTAGGAACAATGTCTGATGTACAAGTGAATTTATCTACAACCTGATGTCCTAAATCACTGTCGTGTATCATAAATGGTACTTTATACAGATTAGTGAAATAATTATCTGTATCGTATCCCTCTATGTCTTTTACGTAATTGCTCAACTGCTGATAATAACTGTTATGGTCGCCGAACAGAACTATTGTTGTATTATCTAATAATCCTTTTTTCTCTAAGTCATTCATCATAACACCTAATGCATCATCGAATTCCATTACGGCAGTTACATAATTGACAAGAGTTTCTGACATTTCCTCTTCTTCATTTTTCTTCTTATATACTTCATATAATTTCTTTCTGTGTTCTGCAAGGTTTTCTCTCTCATAATATACGCCATGCATTGTAATTGAAGTTATATAAGTATAGAAACGTTTATCAGTAGGGAACATCAAGTCTTTGCAGGTATTTATCATCTCTGAATCAAGGTTTCTTTCACCATTATTCATATAATCATGCATTGTTATGCTTTTTTCTTTACCTGATTTAACAAGTTCATCCGAAATATCATACATATCATAAGAATCTGTAAGACTCTCAAAACCAAATATTTTATGTGTTTTCTCTCTGTTATAGAAAGATTTGAAACCATCGTGAAATGAACGTGTCTGTATCTCTCCATTAGTTTCTGTCTTTAAAATATTTGGTACCGTATATGGTAATGTATTATATTCATAATCATAATCAACATATTTATCTGTAGGATAACTTCCTAAAATACTGAATGTTTCAGATATATCCGTCTTTTCACGCGAATGAAAATTATTCATAATTACGCTTTCATTATAGAATTTCGTAAGGTTCGGGAACAGATACTCTAATTCTTCATCTGTAAGTCCTAAGCCATTCGGATATTCCTCGCTATTTCTAAACGAGAACCATTCAAATGATTCAACTAATACTACTACTACATTTTTATCTTTAGATATGCCAAAATTCTCTGTAGGTTCTGAAGCATTATCATAAATAAATGATTCTATTTTCTTAGAACTCATTTTATCTGTCTCTGTAAACAACATACCTTTTGCAAATTCATTTACAAGGTTACCGATAATTCCGTAATTAGAATAATTACTTGACTGTCTGTTCTTAAGTAACTTCTCATATTTATCAACTTTTTCCGAATTATCTGCATAGAGACTTAATGAAGAAATTATTATCCCGATAATAAGTACTGCTATATAAGCTCTCTTTTCTTTCTTGCCATATTCTATTTTCTTTCTACGTCTTACCGAACGCATTGCAAATATTACGAAGAATATGCAGAAGAACATAGCTGCATAGAATGCCAGGAAATTCATCGGAATACTCTCAAGAATACCAAATGCATCATTTCTAAGATTAAGCATTCCAAAATCAAAATACTGTCCTGTCATATCGTATACAACTGCAAATGCCAAATCAAGCACAGCCTGTAATACCAGGAATATGGAACAGAATATAAAACGTGCTTTGTTACTTCTTATAACTAATGCAATCCCACAAATCAATACAAGGAATCCAAGTTCAATAAACGGACTTCTGATTATCGGATTACCCTCAACTGCTAATACAGAAATCATCTCTATGAAAATTGCACACAAAAAGTAGACAACCACTATTTTATTAATATCTAACCATTTCTTTATATTATTAATTGCCGCATTTTTATCATTATTTTTATTGGTTATTTCTTTTTCCATAATGACCTACTCTTTCTTAAAATAAATATATAAACATAATAAGTAAATATGATTTAAGCATACTTCTGTCTGTCAAAATGTATATCCAGCCATATACGACATTAAGTACGAAATAAGTAATACCAAGATTATTACTTCCTACTATCAGGTCATATACACCTAATGTAAGCATAAGCACAATTCCCGCATAGATATTGATACTTCTGCCTTTGCCTCTGATATCTTCTACAAATTCCTGTGCAGCTTTTATCATGATTACTATCCAGACACATTTAACAATGTTTCTTAAAAAGATACCTGCATTATTAGTCAATTCATAACCATTAAATTTCTCGCCCAAATCATAAAAAGGTTTCACCTGAAAATCTATCTGGGCACTTATCACAACTATGCACGCAACCATTACTGCTGCAATGATAAATATACGTTTAACCGGAAGTTCCTGCCCTTTGGTCTCTTTGTTGGAAATAATGCTTATACCTAATTTTCTCTTAGATATTGTACACATTATGACAATCTCAATTATCCACAATATACATGTAAGTAATGATTCGAAAAAAGGTCTCATCGCACCATATCCGGCGAAATCTAACATTGGTACAAATGGTTTAACCGCATATTTAGAAAATATAATCGCCAGAAATGAAATTATATATATAACTGCATTATATTTTCTTATATTTTTCTCGCCTTTCTGTGTGCCGCTTTTTATAATACTTTCCACAATTTTCTCCATTCTTAAGACACTTAATATTGTCTCACATTTCTTTGTACATATAATCAGGATGTTTATATCACCCAAAATGCACTCCTATTTGCCGGTATGTAAAGTCTTGAATATCTTGAATACAAGGTCTGACACCGGAAATACAAGTGCATTTCTTTAAGTTATATTATTTCTGAACGATATTTACAATTCTGCCTGGAACATAGATTTCCTTAACGATATTTCCGTTAAGTCTGTCTCCAAGTGCTTCCTTAGCTTTTGCAATAACATCATCTTTAGCATCATCTTTGCCAATTGTAATTGTAGCTTTTGTCTTACCATTTATCTGTACAGCGATTTCTACTGTAGATTCAACAGTTTTAGCCTCATCATATGTTGGCCATTCTGTCTGGTATAATCTTCCATCAAATCCCATAATTTCCCATAATTCTTCTGTTATGTGAGGTGCTACAGGGTTAAGTAATGTGATTAATGTCTTGAATTCGCCTTTTGTAACTGAATTCTTCTTATAGAAATCATTTATAAGTGACATCATTGCTGCAATAGCTGTGTTATATTTAAGATTCTCAAAGTCAAGACTTACTTTCTTGATTGTCTGATGCATCTTTGTCTCCATATCCTTAGAATATGACATATCATCATTAACTAATTCCTGAAGTTTCCATACTCTGTCTAAGAATCTTCTACAACCTTTAACGCCATCTTCTGACCATGATGCACTCAAATCAAATGCACCGATAAACATCTCATATGTTCTAAGTGTATCTGCACCATAGGCTTCTACGATATCATCAGGGTTAACGACATTTCCTCTTGATTTAGACATCTTCTCGCCATTTTCACCAAGAATCATACCATGTGATGTACGTTTCTGATATGGTTCAGGAGTAGGAACAACACCCTGGTCATATAAGAATTTATGCCAGAAACGTGAATATAATAAATGTAATGTTGTATGTTCCATACCACCATTGTACCAGTCAACAGGTAACCAGTATTTAAGTGCTTCTTTGCTTGCTAATGCTTCATTATTATCAGGGTCTGTATATCTTAAGAAATACCATGAAGAGCCTGCCCACTGTGGCATTGTATCTGTTTCTCTCTTAGCAGGTCCACCACAGCAAGGACACTTAACATTTACCCAGTCAGTCATGGCTGCAAGTGGTGATTCACCGTTATCTGTTGGCATATAGCTTTCAACTTCAGGCAATTCTAATGGAAGCTCACTTTCATCAAGTGGAACGTATCCGCATTTATCACAATGGATAATTGGAATAGGCTCGCCCCAGTAACGCTGTCTTGAGAATACCCAGTCTCTTAATTTAAAGTTAACTTTTCTATTACCAATTCCTTTTTCTTCAAGGAAATCTTTCATCTTCTCTTTAGCATCTTTAACTTCAAGTCCGTTTAAGAAATCAGAATTAATTAATTTACCAGTAGCAACATCTGTAAATGCAGCCGCATCAATATCAACTGCTCCATTTGTTCCCTCAACAACCTGAATCATAGGAAGTCCGAACTTCTTAGCAAATTCCCAGTCTCTGTCATCATGTGCAGGAACCGCCATAATTGCGCCTGTACCATATGTCATAAGTACATAATCTGATATCCAGATTGGAATCTCTTTACCATTTACAGGGTTTATTGCTGTAATTCCGCCTAATACAACACCTGTCTTATCCTTAGCTAATTCTGTTCTCTCGAAATCAGACTTCTTAGCTGCTTCTTCACGATATGCAACGATTTCGTCCCAGTTTGTAATGCTGTCTTTGTATTTGTCAATATATGGATGTTCAGGTGAAACTACCATATAAGTTGCACCAAATAATGTATCAGGACGAGTTGTGTATACTCTTAATTTATCTTCTTTATCTTTTAACTGGAAATCCACTTCAGCACCCTCAGAACGTCCAATCCAGTTCTTCTGTGATACTTTAACTCTCTCGATATAATCAACGCTGTCAAGTCCCTCAATTAACTTGTCTGCATAATCTGTAATCTTGAGCATCCATTCGCTCTTAACCTTACGGACTACTTCGCTTCCGCAACGTTCACATACACCATTTACTACTTCTTCATTAGCAAGTCCGACTTTACATGATGTACACCAGTTAATTGGCATCTCTTTCTTATATGCAAGTCCTGCCTTGAATAATTTAAGGAATATCCACTGTGTCCATTTATAATAGTTAGGATCTGTAGTATTAATCTCTCTATCCCAGTCAAATGAGTATCCTAATGAATGTAACTGTGCCTTAAATCTCTTAACGTTATTAGCAGTAACAATCTTTGGATGTATTTTATTCTTGATAGCGTAGTTCTCTGTTGGAAGTCCGAATGCATCCCATCCCATTGGATATAATACATTATATCCCTGCATTCTTCTCTTTCTTGCAACAATATCAAGTGCTGTATATGGTCTTGGGTGACCTACATGTAATCCCTGTCCTGATGGATATGGGAATTCTACTAAAGCATAATATTTTGGCTTGCTATAATCATTTGTTGCTGCAAATGCCTTTTCATTATCCCATATATCCTGCCACTTTTTCTCAATTCTCTTAGGTGCGTACACCTTGTTCATACCATTTTCCATTTCTGTATATCCTTTCTGATAAGAATCTCTGTAATATCCACCAAAATAAATACTACAATCTTATGTTTCATTTTAACTATGTTAATCCACATGGCATCTTTTGATACCAGCATCATTTATATCGAATTATACAGTAATTAACTGTCATTTTCACATATGGGTTTATTTTATCACATAGTCTTTGTTTGTCAAGAAAAAAGCCTTATAGGGCATCTTTTCGTCTAAAAACTCCTACTATCACATCTGCTCTGTATTTTCATTTGAAAATATATCAGTTTTCCTGTGCATCTTTTCTGTGGCAAGCAGATAACATTCCTAATGTCATAAAATAATACGGTGCCGTGTAATACATTGTATTTCCAAAGAATGACGACACAAGATATGCACATACCATTCCGCCAATTGCTAACATAAGCACATTTAATTTTTTAATCCTCTTTATACAATATATAAACAGGCTGAGTATTGCACCAATATACATAAGTGCCGCCGGAATTCCCAGATATACTGCATGCTGTATAAATTCATTATGTGGTCTGTCGCTGCTAAAACCTTTCTCATAATATAGCGACCATAATCCGTCTGGACCATATCCAAATACCGGTCTGTCTTTCATAAATCTGAATGCCTGCTTCCAGAGTCCGATTCTGCTTGTACCACCTGCATCATTTGATATTCCGGCCTTAGCATCACCATAAGTTACGCCAAAATCATTTGAAAGTATATGAGTTTTCGCATCTACGCACACGCTCGTTATTATAAATGTCAGACATATTAAAATTACCGGAATAATCTTCTTTCTGTCTTTAATTATAAATATTATGGAAGCAAATATTATTCCTGCCATAACCGCTATATAACCGCCAAACGTATCATTTATGATTAATGCCCAGAGATTAAATACAAACATTGCTAAGAATATAACTTTATAAATTACCTTTTCTTCTATAATTATAAGTCCCACCATTGCCATTATGGCTAATGTCATAAAATAAGCATAATGATTCGTATTATAGAATATACTTGCATATTTCGTCCATATATCCATATTGTGTGCATATTTGCCAAACATATTATATATATGTCCATTATATTGAAACAGCACCCATAATGATAATAAGGTACAGACCGTACTAAATGTTCTTAAAATATATCTTCTGAATCGGTCAGAGGTTACTGCCTTACCGCAGACATACATTGCCGCATATATAAGATATGTATAGAAGCCATCTTTTCTATACCAGGTGCCTTTTGTAGCTACATAGAGGTTATCTGCTGTATATGTTGAAATTGCGCTCCAGATAAGCATTGCAAATAGAAGAATATCCCATACATTGTTTTTAAAAATCTTCTTTAAGCTGAATTTCTCTTCTTTATAAAACTGCGAGAAAATATACAATGCCGCAAATATTTCCGCAATAGCACCTATGAAAAAGAATGACATATTAAATATTCCATATTTCTGTGTCATCGAAAATAATCTGTACACTTCTTCAGCACATAATATTAAAAGCATAAGCATCATAAATAAGAAACCACCGACATTCCAGAAGTTATCTGGTATGCTTTTGAATATGTCACTGATACTGTCGTATTTTCCGATTTTAATATTAATTTTCTCTTTTGAGCCTTGATTAGCTTTTTTCTCAACTTTAATCTTCATTTTCTACCCTTCTTCTAAACTTAATTCATAACTTTCTCTAATACATCATAGTAGTTCTCAAATGTTTTGCGGCAGCACATAGGATTATCAATAATTATTCCGTCCGCACGTAGTCCCATCATTGTAAATGCCATCGCAACCCTGTGGTCATCATAGGTTTCAATTAACGCAGGTTTAACATTTCCCGGATAGATATGGATATCATCGCCATTTTCTTCACATCTGATGCCACATTTCGTAAGTTCATTAACGATTGCACTCATTCGGTTACATTCCTGACCTCTTATGTGTCCGACATTTCTGATTATTGTCTCGCTATTTGCAAATGGTGCCATAGCCGCCAATGTAAGTGCCTGGTCCGAGAAATCATTCATATTAACATCTATTCCATTAAATGTGCCAGCGGCATTTCCGGTAACATTGATTCCCTCATCTGTATCTGTTACATTTCCACCCATTTTCTCAAGAAGCTTTATGAACTTCATATCTCCCTGTGTCGAGTTACTGTGTACATTTTCTACTGTCACACTTCCGCCTGTAAGCATTGCAATTGCATAAAAATAGCACGCAGCCGAAACATCAGGCTCAATATAATAATTACCAATATGTATATTCTGATTTCCGTCTATATGATATGTTTCTCCATCAAATTCAGTCTTTACGCCAAATTCCTCCAGCATATTTCTGGTTATTCTTATATATGAACCATCTTTTTTCTCACTTACTATATGTATATCGATTCCCGTACTGGTCACAGGAATTACCATAAGCATCGCACTTAGAAACTGCGTACTCTTACTTATGTCCATATCAATGTTGTGACATTTTCCACCATTGCCTGTCACTTCTACCGGAAGATATCCCTCTTCTCCAAGATATCTGAAACTTGCACCCATTTCCGTCAATATTCTGAAAAGCTCTGACATAGGTCGCTTCTTCATCTGCTCTGAACAGTTGATAATATATTTTCCATCAGATAGAGCAAGCATTGCTGTAATAAATCTTGCGGCTGTTCCCGCACTTCCAACATCGATTGTAGCTTCTTTATTCGGAATCTTTCCACCGTAGCCCTGTACTTTTACAATCTTATTTTCTTCATCTATTTCAAGTTCAAAACCTAATTGTTCCAGACACATAAGAAAATGTCTTGAATCATCACTAAATAACACGCCTCTTAAAGTTGACTTTTCCTTAGAAAGTGCCGCTAATAATAATGCTCTGTTAGTCATACTCTTAGACCCCGGTACGACAACAGTTCCACTAACCGGCTTATTAACTTTATGAGTTATGTATACTTCGTGTTCTTTACCATCATCTGTCTTTATTTTACGAATATTTTTCATACTATTCCTCTATTCTGAGCGTTATCGCAATTTTAATCTTACAACATAATATCATATATTTTTTTGTTTGTAAAAATTTATTTAGAAAACGCTTTCCCCGTTTGTAACAAAATACAGACTCAAATGCCATTTTGCACCTTAAAAATCAGACACCTGCTGAAATAATGAAGAATGAAAAACTGTATTGTGATGAATGGCTCATACTATAGCTTCACTACCACAGTAACAAAATAGGCTGAATATCTCGCACTATTCTTGTGCCTGATACTCAGCCTTTAATTTTATATTTTAACAAATTCAGTTGCCGTCATAATTCTTGGTTTCACTAATCCAGATTCCAAAAAATCTTTATCTCCTGTTAATATAACATCTGCCTTTGCATAAATAGCAGCTCTGAGAATAGGTCTGTCATTCACATCTCGAATTTTATCCTCAAAGCTATGCTTTTCACTAGGTGTCGCAACTACTTCTAGTGTAAGCATTGCTATAGACAAAAAAGGATATTAATCCTCACTTTCTGCTCTAACCTCTTTTACCATATCCATAACCAAATCATCAGAAGTAAGTCCATTTCGCTCAGCTTCACCCTCCATCTGTTTTTGAAGCATTTGCATTGCATATACTGCTGAATTAATTATACGCACGTTTCCATTTTCAACAACGAATGTCACTCTGTCTCCACTTGAAATTCCAAGAATATCACGTACATCTTTAGGTATTGTTACCTGCCCCTTTGACATAACCTTTGCATTATCAATAAATGTATTCGCAATCATTCAAATCACCTCCATTTCTTTAAATAGGAAAAGTAGGATTTCTCCTACTTTTATTATATCCTATTTAGTAAATTTATCAATATTTTTACAAATAATAATCCTCATTTCTGAGCGAAAGCAAATAGCCGTGTGAAAAATAATCGCATCAGCATTATTTTTCACACTATCTCCCTAAATCCCTAAAGTTTCAACACTCCGATTCCAACAAGTCCGGGACCTGTATGAACTGCAAGTGAAGCAACTATCTGTTTTCTCTCCACAATCTTCATCTTAGAGAATTTCTCTGAAAGTTGCGCCTCTACCTCAGGCACTTTATCTGCTGCCTTGCCATTCATAATACTTATCCACTTATCAGCATCATCGCCTACCTGTTTCTCCACAATATTTACAAGCCTCTTAACACTATTCTTTCTGCCTCTTAACATTGTTACTGTATTATATATTCCCTCAGAATTACAAGTTATTACCGGCTTTAAATCAAGTGCTTTTCCAATGAAGCCTGTAACATTTCCGATTCTTCCGCCAGCTTTAAGATAGTCAAGTGTATCCATATAGAAAAATACGCGTGAGTCTGGAACTTTTGCAGGTAATTTTTCAACTAATTCTTCGTATGACATTCCATTTTTAAGTTGTACTGCTGCCCACATTGCTAAAAGTCCTGAACCTGTTGAAATGTTCTTTGTATCTAATGCATAGCCGTTAAGTCCATCATATTCTTCAAGAACAGATTTAACCGTATTATATGTTCCACTTAATTTACTTGAAATACATACTGCAATTACATTCTCATATCCGTCCTCTTTAATTTTATCTAATAAATCTCTGATTTCCATAACATTAGGAGTTGATGTCGTTGGAATCTCTCCCGGAAATCTTTCATATACAGTCATCGGATCAATATCGATTCCGTCGGAATACACTTCCATTCCATATACAACTTTAAGTCCTAATATTCTTATATCATATTCTGTTGCGAATTCTTTTCCCACATCGCAACCCGAATCTACTAATAGTGCTGTTTTACTGTTATTCATTTCATTTTCCATCCTGATTTAATAATATAGTAATCAACGCTTACTTTATGTAGTTTTTACTATTAATATTTCATAGTATTCACTATCTATTTAATATAGTATTGATTACTACGTGAAATGATAACATTATACCTTATAACTGTCAATACACATTTTTTATCAAATAAATTTATCAGACCACTTTTTAACTATCTAACAATTCTTTTATCTTCTTACTGTCTAGTCCTGAACCAATTACAATTACCACGCCTCTGCCAACATTCATTGGTTTCACAACTAATTCATTTTCAGTTGCACTTATCTCATAATTTTTGCCATTTTCACTTGCAAAACCTTTTACACGAAGTACCTTGCCATATTCGTCTGATTCAAAAAGTGTCTTTATTTTCTCTTTTAATACAGGTACTTCATCTTTGATATCAAGGAAATTCACTGACGAGAATTCGCCCTTGCCCTCTGTAATCACTTTCATATAATCACCGATATGGTATCCTGAATTCATCAGATATTCATAGTCTTTATCCGTAAAATCTTCCCACGATTTCTCCATATATGTTGCCGGAAGCTTTTTACAATGAATTTTCTCTGCTGCATTTGCAATATGCTTCTTGGTATTCTCGATATTTTCGGGCGTAGATAACTGAGTTCTGCTAAGAACCACACACCCTGCACACGAAGCCTGTGAAGCTAATATATAATCAGCTTCTTTAGTCATTTTTTCTACAAGGTTAGCATTTACAATAGTGATGACACTTCCTATCTCATACCAATTCTCCAGAGGTTCTTCACGAAGAGAATCGAAAAACATATCCATATCAAATATTCCCGATGGCTCTATGATTATCCTGTCGTAACCACTCATTGCCATTGCTATAAGTTTCGTCTTAAATCTTCGTTGCAGGCAATTCGAATCACACGCTGCTGCTAACATTTCAACCTCGCACTGTGTTCCTCGAAGTTCTGATAATAACATCATATCTATATTAACAGCGCCATAATCATATTCGAGAATTCCGATTTTCATTCCTTTTTGCATAAGATATTTTGCATATTTTAATAAAAATGTTGTCTTGCCTGAACCAAGAAAACCTGTAATTAAATCTATCTTTATCATATTATCTCCATTCCGCAGACTCTTTGCTCCTGAAGAATCGCGGGCAAAATTTTATATTTTACCCTGCGATAAACGCTAAATGTAATGTCTGCGACACATTTAGCCTTGTAAAAATAATCGCATCTACATTATTTTTCACACTATTTTCTCATTTGCAAGCGACTTGTCGCACAGCCTCATTATAGCATAGCAAATATGCCTATGCTACCTATTTTAACCACTTCTTCTAATCATAATTCTGACTATTTTTTTCAATAATAATCTTCTTAATTATTTTACACGCAAAAAGAAACCTGAATTTCTCCAGGTTTCTTTATATATTAAATGGTTTGAGTAAATAAAAAAAGCGCGAGACGGGACTCGAACCCGCGACCCCGACCTTGGCAAGGTCGTGCTCCACCAACTGAGCCACTCGCGCAATGTAAATATATGTAACTATATTTATATGATACTCTGTATCAAAGCGGGTGATGGGAATCGAACCCACGTATCTAGCTTGGAAGGCTAGTGTTCTACCATTGAACTACACCCGCATATTGTATGTAAAGCATTCGGCACTAGGTGCCTCCTGCGTAATGCCCAGAACTGGAATCGAACCAGTGACACAGGGATTTTCAGTCCCTTGCTCTACCAACTGAGCTATCTGGGCAGTTTCTTTAAGAAACATCGTGATTAACACGCATTGAACATTTTACAATGACTTCTAATTATTGTCAAGCAAAATTTTATTTATTTTCTATTCATTTTTATTTTATGAATTGAAAAGCCTAAATCCACTTTTAGGTGGTGAAAGTGGACTTAAGTCTTACACTTATTTCCACTTCAACATTCTATTTTATATTAACATTGCCTCCACCGAAATATCTTTCATTGCCCTCCATTCCGGTTATCAATTTAGCAAGCCCCTGCATCTTCTCCTCTGTCTTGGCAAGTTCATTGCTACATTCTAATAACTCTGCCGAAATATCAAGTCCTGCATTATTATAGATTGGTTTGTATTTCAAATCATGTTCAAGACTTGCCCAATAATCCATAGGCTCTGTCCTGAACTGAATCTCAACAGGAATCATCTTCATCGCACCGATATAATTAATAGGCACTTCTAATATAAGATGCAGACTTCTATATCCATTAGGCTTTGGATTAGCAATATAATCCTTTCTCTTAATCAGATGTAAATCGGGCTGATTCTCAAGATATTGTGCAAATTCATATGCATCACTTATATATGCACACACAACTCTGACACCAGCGATATCAAACAGATTATCCTGCATATTATCAACAGTTGCCTCTAGTTGTTTCTTAGCTAATTTACCCATTACACTTCTGGCACTCTTAATTCTCTTCTCAAGCTGATGAAGTGGTTCTCTGTTATATTTGAATTTAAGCATTTCATTTATAGTTTCAATTCTTATGCAGATTTCTTTCATTGCAGCCTCATACATCTTAGAAAACATCTCATATGGTGCAACATTCTGCTCTAACTGGTGAATTGCCACTTCCATCTTTCTAGCATCACCGACTTTAGCATTAAAATTCTGTAATGAATTACCATTCTCCGTTAAGAATTTAATTATATCTCTTCTGGTAATAATTCCGATAAATATATTCATATCATCTATAACCGGCACAAAATTCTGCTCCATCGATAAAAGCAACAAATCATTTATATCACTTGAAATATTTATCGCAGGATTCCAGCCTTGTCTTATAATGTCCTTAATTAACAGGCCATCATAGTTCTTCGTATCTTCATCTGTATATTTCAACAGGAAATCTTTATCACAGACCGTTCCGGCATATGTACCATCTACACGTATTACGGGAATTGCTGTATATCCACTCTGCTTTAAAATCTCCATTCCCTGTTCAAATTCATCTGTATCATATAAGTATTTAACTTTTGCTTTTGATATTATTAACTTAAATGCGTTCATTCTTAAATCAACCTCTTTTCAGGTAACTTACTTAACTTCTTACCAGTACATCGTTCTGCAAATAACCGGACCAATATACTAAATTTTATTATATTTTACCATTTTGAAATTAGCAAGTTTATTTGCAATAAGTAACAAAACTTTCACAATTATAAATAATATATAAATCTCATAATTTTGGCACACTAAACTCAATCAAAAAAGCCACATAAACAATTCTAAAATCATTTATGTGACCTTTTGTCATATTAATCTCCATTCCGTAGGCACAACGTGCCGGAGGAATCGCGCGCCAAATTTCAGATTTGGCTCTGTGATAAATGCTATTTGTGGTGTAGGTACTACAAATAGTTGTGTGAAAAATCAGATATCAATCTGTATTTTTCACACTATATCTCTACGATATATTTTCATATATACTTACTATGCCGCTGCAACAATAAAGAATAATACCAATGGCTGTATAAGTATCATTGTGTACAGACAGTCTCTATATAAATTCTTATTTACTTTTATCTTATTACTTCTCATTGCCAAAAGTACCGGTGCCAGAAGCGGAACAAAGTATCTTCCCTGTACACCCTGTATCTCTGTGCTGCCTAATGGTGTCCAGTCGAGGAGCATAGCCCCCATAATACAACCAACACTCAGAATAGCCATTATGCTCATCATTAATTTAGCCTTACCACTAAAGTCATAATTATCCTCTTCAGACTTCATAAATCCTAAGAACATAACAATAAATATTGGAACAATTACTACCATTGGTATGCCGATATCTATCCAGCCAAGATTGCTTCCTATCATACTTCCAAAGTAAAATGTTCCCAGATTCGCAAGTGTATCCCAGAAAAGTACAATACAAAAAGCAGGATTTTTAATTAGATATCCTATAGTATAACCCGGTGAATTTGCCCATTCCACAAATCCATTCATCGAACCTGAACCACCCTGTTGTGGTGTTAACATTTTCACTATCAATGCAATTATAACTGCAGCTACAAGACCTGATAACAGTATTTTAAATAACTTCTTATTTTCTCTAAACAATCTCTTAAGAGGAAATAATGTCATCAAAAGAATTGGTGCGTACGCAAATCCTTTAACAGGAAGGAACAAAATGCTGACTGCAATAAGAATTGCCAAATCCTTCTTATTAATTTTCTCATCTACCGCTAATTTAATTGAAAGTGCAACTACTACCAAAGCCATTGCAAGAATCGGACAGTCATAAGAATATGAAGATGCCTGTTGCAGCGTCAATGGCATTAAACATAAGATAGCCATTCCCACTTTACCAAACGGAATCTTTCTTATCGCATAGAACGCCAGCAGAACAAACAATATGTAATTAAACATAGAGCCTAAAAGTAACGTCTGGACAGTTCCAAAATGAAGAATTCGTCCGATAGTAATTCCAAGTGCCGGTGCAAAATACAGATACTTTTGTGTATCTAACATTTCCCATTTTGGTTTCATTTTAACCATTGTATTATCTGCACCCGTATTATGTAAAAGACTGCTATAATAATTATTATATACATCTCTTGTCAGATACGCATGCAATACGTTCTGTTCGGCATCATTTTTTCTGACAGCGACATAATCTTTATATTCTCCACCACATACCATATTAGACACTCCATAAGCAGTGGCAATATGTTTTTCTTCATCTGGTGCTGAATAATCCGGTAAGTATAAAAGGAAAATAAATCCTAAAACAATAGCACAGATAAGATATACGAATTCTGTTTTCATATCCTTCTGTCTGATAAATAACAGATAATAGAATACAACTATCAATATTCCTAATATTGTAAATGATAACATTGTAACCCATGAGAATAAATCAAATCTAGGAGCCATTATAAGAGAAACCTTTAATGCACTATCCGAAGTTTTTCCATTAATGGTCAATGTTTCATTATCCGGATTGCAATAAGTCAGTGTAAGCTTGTCATTCTGATTTAACTCTTCTACTTCTACCTTAAAACTAAGATTCTTTTCTTCCTTAAGCACAAGCGGATTTTCAAATTCAAATGCAATCAGCTTTCTGGAATTAATATAACTTGTATCGCATTTAGTCTCTGCTAACACTTCATCTGTATCTTTATCAGTCACAGTAAGCTTAAGCGTTCCCAGATTATTATTTTCAGCTTTATATTCTTTACATTGAATAATAATTTTTTTAATACTGCCTGATATACCTTTTTCATCTTGTATCAGAACATCGCCTTTTTTAATCTCTTCACTTATTTTTCCGTTTTCATCGCTATTTAGATTATATTCATCATTATGTATGATAAACCTTGTATATACTCTCAGGCACAAGGTTACATATATAATTAAAATTACTAAAAGCGCCGGTAATTTCTTCCACATATTCTTATTTTTCATATCAATCTCCGTTTTCCTAATCTCTTGTCTTATTCTCCAATTCGTCCACTCTTGCCTTTAAGATACCAATTTCCTGAACAAGTTTTTTAATACTTGAAGATGCTATTGAAATCGCCACTGACATAACAAGTATTATCACGAGTGAAAATAAAAATGCCAGAAAGAACATCATATTTACAGGAGATGCTATTCCTAAAAGTTCTGATAATTTCTCCATTAATGTAGGAAAACAATCCAGAATTAATACAATTATTCCAACTAAAATCCACGAAATCGCATGTCTGAGTTCAAGTCTGTTATTTCTTATAAGTGAAATAACATATAAAAGACCCAGCACTAATATAATCGCAACAATTATCTGTAATCTTAATAACATTTCCCTTACCTCCTTGTCCTTTCTATGATAATAGCCATAGTAACCTTAAACATGTAATAGAATGATTTCTTAAATGATATTGATGAAACTCCTTCTTCTCTTGCTCTCATAATTACCGGAATCTCTAATACTTTTAACTTCTTTCTTAATATCCATGTCGTTGTTTCAGGTTCCGGATAATCCTTCGGATAATTTCCAGCAAATAATTCTATTATCTTTCTGTTACACATTCTGTAACCCGATGTAGGATCCGTAATCTTCTGACCTGTCAGAAGTTTTATAAGGAATGTAAAATATCTTATACCTAATCTTCTTGTAAATGATGACTGAAATCCTTCTTTTTCAATAAACCTTGAACCAATTACCATATCAGCCTGTTCTTTCACAAGTGTCTCTGCCATTTCATTAAGATATTTTGCATCATGCTGACCATCTCCATCGAACTGTACTGCTATATCATATCCATTCTGACATGCATAGAGATAACCTGTCTGCACTGCTCCGCCTATACCGAGATTAAGTGGTAAATCAATTACGTTAAGACCTGCATCCTTACATACCTGTAAAGTATTATCTTTAGAATGGTCATTAATAACTATATAATCAAAACCGGGTGCGTTTTTCTTTATATCATTTACTGTATTTACTATGCTTGCCGACTCATTATATGCCGGTATTATAACTAATTTTCTTAGTTTAATGCTCTCGTTTGTACTTTGCATACTCTCCATTTCTCAATCCTCCATATACAATAATCTGTTATAATTCATTATACTTCTCACTCTTTCCATACTGTTTTACCAGTAATCTGGCTATGAATTTTGGCCAGAATTTTCTGAACATTTCATAATCTTCTGAGCTTCTTCCTGTTTCCGCAATAGCTGCTGATGTCTCTGAACCTTCATGGATTCTGTGACATGTAAGTGGAGTACTGCTGTATACAAATGTTCCTTTGTGTCTCGACAGTATTTCCCAACATTCCCAGTCCTCATTTGTTCTGAAATGATTCTTAAATAAAGGTTCTCTGAATCTTTCTTTATTAAATGTTACTGAAGGACAACATATTGGTGAACCCATTGAAAGAATTCTTCTTCTTATAAACTTACTTCTCTGAAATAATTTAATTTTTAATGGCGCAAGCATAAGTCTCTTAATCTTCAAAAGTCCCGTATCATGAACTTTCTTACCATTTCTAAGTTCATAATAATCCGTAAAAAATATTATCGGATTCTTTGCTTTCTCCATCATATCTAACATTGTCTTAGAATAAAGTGGAAGATAAACATCATCCTGATGTGCTATCGTTACATATTTAGTTGTTGTTTTGGAATATGCAAAATTCCAATCTTCTGTAATACCACTTTTTCCTGTATTTATATACAATTTTATATTATATTTCTCTGCCATATTTTTTATATAATCATTAGGCGTAGATGTACATATAATAATCTCTGATTTCATCTCCTGAGCCATCAACGACTCTATACATTCCTCCAAATATGGACTTTCTTTATACGCGCAGATAGCAAAAGTATGTTGCATAATTATCTCCATTCCGCAGACGTTTACGTCAAGGAATCGCGAGCAAAATTTCAGATTTTGCTCTGCGATATAGGCTAAATGTGACGCCTGCGACACATTTAGCTATGTGAAAAATCAACATATCAATTTGATTTTTCACATTATCTCCATTTCCGAGCGACTCGTCGTGAGGAGGCGATGAGAAATTCGCGTAGGCGATTTCTCATCTGCCATAAAAGCTAATTGTTTTCGCTCATAAACAATTAGCTATGCAAAAAATAATCGCATCAGCATTATTTTTTGCATTATCTCCATTCCGCAGACGTTTACACCTGCTAAATAATTTTCTACTTTATATCCTGTTTTATCGTTTTCTTTACTTTAAGCACATAAGCTATGATACTTCCTGCGAAAAATAGTCCCAGAACGCAGACTGCTGCAAAAAAGCTCATTGATGCGCCAAAAAGTTCTGATTGCTGTACTAATCTATCCGATAAAATATATACACTTACCGCTGATAATATATATCCTGTCATTATCAACTTCTTAGTTCTGAATATTGTAAGTATATAATATAGAACAAACGCTACCGCATTAATGCCCCCTGCTGCTATAGTGAACACAAGCAAACCTCTATAAGAGGATAAATCACAACCTGTTGCAATTGATAATACAGGTATTCCTAACAAGTATGCACCTATTAAACATACTACAGTTATTCCTACCAGACAAGATAACATTTTAAAAATAATTGCAAAGAACTTTCTAAATTCTTTCTTCTCGTTTAAATCTGTCAATGTGATAAGCATTGGTCTGAATAAGAATCCGGCAAAAAGATTTATAACTGATACAGGCAGGAAAATTGCCTGATAATAGGACTGATACTCGCTTGACATATATTTATCCACAGCCAGTCTTGGTGCGCTAAGTATATATGCCCACAAAAATACACCAAGGAACAGCGGAAAGCAATTTTTCATAATCTCAAGTACAATCTTAACATTACAAAGATTCAACTTATCTTCAAATTTCTTATAAACTCTTATATCAAAAATGTATACACATATAACTGCCACTACATCCGAAATTATCATCGTAAGCACAAGATTATGTGTCATAATCAGCATTATAAAATACACAGCCATCATAATAAGTGTTCTATGACACATTGATTTTCCTGCCAGATACAGGTAACCATCTTTGTGGAATTGAGATTCATACACATCTGCAAACGCATCAATTAGTTTTAAAATACATACCAAAAGAACAATTACAGCCTTTTCCCTGTTATACCCTTTTAATAAAATATAACCTATTGATACTATCAGCATAATCGCACATGTATATATCTTCGTAGTAAAATATTGTCCAAAGGTATACTTATCTTTCGAATCAGTAACCTGATAATTTCTCATTTCAAAATATCCGAAATATACTAACATCTGACTTATAGTCAACGCTATTGCAAATATTCCGCCTTTTTCTTCTGCGGCGATTCTTATTGTAAGATATGACATAAACACTGTTGACATCGCATAGACCAGACTGCCTATCATATTCCACAGAAAATCGCTTTTTTCGTTTTTTTCAAACATTTTTATATCCTTTCCACTATTATACAATGCATAAGTATACTCGTTTCAGCACCTTTTATCAAGAAAATTTTTTGTAAGGATTATAAAACAGTCTTATTTTATGGCATATTATAATAATATCTTTTTATGCTAAAGTTAAAAAGCCAAATTTATTTTAACTTACTCTTTCTCACATTTCACGACATTTGCTTACATAATTTTATATATTTTTTTACATTTTTATGATGATTTCTTGCATATACATAATTTATTATAATTATAGTCATGAAGGATACATATAAATCGCATATTTCCTCTCTTTTATCGGTTTATATATAAAGAATGTCATATCAGTCAGGTTCTTCATGACAATATTTACTAACGTAGAAAGGTCGTTCATATATGCAGACATCACGTAGAACCAAAAATATTCACTTAATCCGCTTTATTATTGGAATATTATTATGTTCCACTATTATTTTATTTGTATATATGTTATTACCGGATTCACGATCTGAAACCGGTAACAACGACCATTCTATCTTATCAGTTTCTACAATCTCCGGTGCAGAAGAACTTTCTTCAACCGTCAAATTACCATTAGCTGACTACGAGGTGTGTATTGATGCCGGACATGGCGGTCACGATATAGGCAGTAGTAAAGGTGAGCGTTTAGAGAAAGATGATACTCTTGACTTATCAATGAAAATTTATAAATATTTATCAGATAAAGGCATATCCGTTGCCATTTCACGAACTAATGACACCTATCTTTCACTTCAGGAGAGAAAAGATTTCGCTGAAGATTCCAAATGCAAGTTATTTATCTCTATACACAGAAATCTATACGAGGGCAATTCAAAGATAAATGGTGCAGAAGCCTGGATACACAGCTCTGACCCTGTAAATGCACATTCACTTGCTTCATCAATTCTAAATGATATATGTTCTTCTAATAATTTTGATAATCCAACCTTTGATAATCGTGGGGTAAAATGTGGAACAAGTTCCGATGCTTATGATAATTACGCAATTAATAAAGTAAGTATGACAAGTATGATTCTCGAGATGGGATTTATAACAAGTCCGTATGATAACAGGGCTTTTGATAATAACCTTGATGAGTATGCCAAAATAATTGGCGATGATATAATAGATTATCTTAATAACTAGCAAGATGGCAAGTCTAAATATTATTTCGTGTTATAGGCAATATTTTAGAATTCTGTATTTGCAGACTACATATAAATATTACAAATCAAATATCCCAAGGCTATATTGTATAACCTTGGGATATCTGATTATCGTTTTACAAAAATGCCGGCGACCGGAATCGAACCGGTACGGGAGGTTAGTCCCGCAGGATTTTAAGTCCTGTGCGTCTGCCAGTTCCGCCACGC
>OMVQ01000059.1 GCA_900314555.1 uncultured Eubacteriales bacterium
ACTGGGGATTTTCAAGGTTGAAAACTGCTTATGCTATATATATCGATGAAGAGCACTATAGAGAGGAAGGATTTATTGAATGATAAATAGGCGATAAGCAAGATTTATCACAGGCGATAAATTTTGCGAAATTTTCAAATAGCTTTCTGTATGATAATATCTAATCAATCCAGTTAAGGAGAATAATTATCATTAAGAGGAAGAAGATGAATCATGATGAACAGAGAAATGTGTAAATGTTGTAATATGTGTTGTAAAAGTTCTGTATGTAAAAATATGGTTTGTTTTCTGAACACTTTTTGATAAGAACTGTTATGTATTTAGCAGCAGCCATCACATCAAAAGTGTGCCGGCTGCTTTTTTTAAAATAATATGATTTATTTAAAGGAGGATAAGCATATGAGCGAAATTAAAGAAAGTGCATTGGAACTGATTGGAGGAACACCTATTTTAAAATTGAACAGGTATGCAAAGAAGAGAGAAATTACTGAGGCAACAGTACTTGCAAAATTAGAATACTTAAATCCGGCAGGTTCCGTAAAGGATCGTATTGCCCAGGCAATGATTGAAGATGCAGAAAAGAATGGAAAGTTAAAACCAGGTGCAACAATCATTGAACCTACAAGTGGTAATACCGGTATAGGTCTTGCAGCAGTTGCAGCAGCAAAGGGATATAAAGCAATTTTAACACTTCCGGATACTATGAGTGTGGAACGTAGAAATCTTCTGAAAGCATATGGTGCAGAACTGGTGTTAACTGAAGGTGCAAAGGGAATGAAAGGAGCAATTGCAAAAGCTGAGGAGATTAATAAAGAAATTGAAGGCTCAGTTATTTTAGGACAGTTTGTGAATCCTGCAAATCCAAAGATTCATAAGGAAACAACAGGACCTGAGATTTGGAAACAGACAGATGGCAAGGTTGATATATTTATTGCAGGTGTTGGTACAGGTGGAACAATTACAGGAGTTGGTGAATACTTAAAAGAACAGAATCCAAACGTTAAGATTGTGGCAGTAGAACCGGCATCAAGTGCAGTACTTTCAACAGGTAAGCCGGGAGCACATAAGATTCAGGGTATTGGAGCAGGATTTGTGCCGGAGGTACTCAATACAAAGGTATATGATGAAATCATTACAATTGAGAATGAAGACGCATTTGCAGAAGGAAAAGCATTTGCTGTTTCAGAGGGTATCTTAGTCGGTATATCATCAGGTGCAGCTCTTAAGGCAGCAGAGATACTTGCAAAGAGACCGGAGAATAAAGGTAAAACAATCGTTGCGCTGCTTCCGGATTCTGGCGACCGTTATCTTTCAACAGCATTGTTTAATTCATAAATCTTTAATCCCGGGGAGGTGGTTTTATGAGCAATGAAGTCAATACAATAAAGAATGATAAATCCTATCTGACCGAAGTGGAACATTATGTAAATGACATAAGATATGGAAGTGTTACTTTAATTGTCCAGGACGGTAAAGTAATACAAATCGACAAAACTGAAAAAATAAGAATAAAGAACTGACTGGAAAGACCAGAGGTTTTACGGAAATGATTATGAACGTAAAATCTCTGGTTTTCTTTATTTTATAAAATTATATGAGATGCCGTAGCCGCTGGAATGGCATAGGTTTGCAAAGCTGAAGTTGGTGGTTCGAGTCCATCCGGTATCGTTAGCGGTTGTTTTAAACCGTAAATGAAATAAGATAAGAAAGCAGGTGTCATATGAGTAATACATATAAAGATTTGCAAAATTCTCATCCGTGCTTTGGTGGACAAAAAAATAATGCAGGAAGAATACATTTACCTGTAAGTCCGGGATGCAATATTGCCTGCAGATTTTGTGACCGTACGATTAATGATGTGGAAGAAAGGCCCGGAGTTACATCGAAGGTTCTAAAACCGGAGGAATGTGAAGAGATATTAAGAAAAGCTTTGGAAATCTGTCCGGATATTAAAGTGGCAGGTATTGCAGGGCCGGGCGATACACTTGCATCTGATAATGCCTTAAAGACATTTGAAATCGTGAAAGAGAAATTTCCGGATTTAATTAAATGTATGAGTACAAACGGACTACTTTTAAATGAAAGAGCTGATGATGTAATCAGTGTTGGAATTGATTCTCTTACAGTTACAGTGAATGCAGTAGATCCGGAAATTGAGAATAAACTCAATGCATATATAATCTATCATGGTAAGAAAATTGATGGAGTGGAAGGCGCGAAGATTCTGATTGAAAATCAGCTTGCAGGAATTAGAAAGGTTGCAGCAGCAGGGATTACGATTAAGGTTAATACGGTACTTGTACCGGAGATAAATGGAGATCATATCGAAGAAATTGCAAAGACCGTCAAAGAAGCCGGTGCAAGTATTTATAATATTATACCTTTGATACCACAACATGAATTAAAAAATTATAAAGCACCTACATGTGTCGAAATCGACCAGGCAAGGACGAGGGCATCAAAATATATTGATGTATTCAGACATTGTCAGCGTTGTAGGGCAGATGCAGTCGGCGTTCCGGGTAAATCAGAATTTGGTGATCAGATTTATCAGAGGAGACTGAATGTGAAGGAGACTTTCTCACATGGATAATGAAGAATATAAAATTGCAGTAGCTTCCAGCGATGGAATCGTAGTGAACAATCATTTCGGAAAGGCAAAAGACTTCTATATTTACCGGATAGATGATAAGGAACAGATACATTTTCAGGAGAAGAGAAGTGTTACACCTGTATGCGAAGGAGGTAATCATGATGATGAAAAGCTCAAGACGAATTTAGAAAAGCTAGAGGATTGTAAATACCTGTTAGTTAGCAGAATCGGAAACGGAGCAGCCAATATGGCAGCAGGATTTGGAATTGAAAGCTATGAAATTCCGGGAATTATTGAGGAATCCATAGAACAGTTAATAAAGTATATAAAAATAAAAAAATTATTTGAATAGAAAGGACAAAACAATGGGTGAATTAAGACAGATAGCAATTTATGGAAAAGGTGGAATTGGTAAATCAACAACTACACAGAATCTTACAGCAGGTTTAGTTGAACACGGAAAAAAGGTAATGGTAGTCGGTTGTGATCCAAAGGCAGATTCTACAAGACTTCTTCTTGGCGGATTAGCACAGAAAACAGTTTTGGATACCATTCGAGAAGAGGGAGAAGATATCTCACTTGACAGAATTATGAAAGAAGGATATGGCGGAACAAAATGTGTGGAATCAGGCGGACCTGAACCAGGCGTTGGTTGCGCAGGAAGAGGAATTATTACTTCTATTAATATGCTTGAAAACCTTGGCGCATATACAGATGATTTAGATTATGTATTTTATGATGTTCTTGGTGATGTAGTCTGTGGTGGATTCGCAATGCCAATTCGTGAAGGTAAAGCAAAAGAGATATACATCGTTGCCAGTGGAGAGATGATGGCACTTTATGCGGCAAATAATATCTCAAAAGGAATTCAGAGATATGCAAGAACAGGTGGAGTAAGACTTGGTGGAATTATCTGTAATTCCAGAAATGTAGACCGAGAGCTTGATTTGTTACGTGCATTTGCAAAAGAACTTGGAACAAAGCTTTTATATTTTGTGCCAAGAGATAATATTGTTCAGCATGCAGAGATTAACAAGAAAACAGTTATTGAATACAGACCTGATTCTAATCAGGCACAGGAATATAGAAATCTTGCACAGGCAGTTATAGAAAATACAGATTTCGTAATTCCTACTCCGATGACACAGGAGAGACTGGAAGAAATACTGATGGAATATGGAATGATGGAACTTGCAGATGACTATAAGATTTAAGGAGGATTCATAGTATGGGAATTAGCAAATCAATTACAGAATTAGTTGGCAGAACACCTTTATTGGAATTAAGTAATTATGAAAATAAGCATAAATTGGATGCACGAATTCTGGTAAAGCTTGAGTATTTCAATCCAAATCAGAGTGTTAAAGACAGAATTGCACTGGCAATGGTTGAGGATGCAGAAAAGAAAGGGCTTTTGAAACCAGGATATACCATAGTAGAAACAACCAGTGGAAATACAGGTATAGGACTTGCAGCAATTGCCGCAAGCAAAGGATATAAATTCCGTGTATACATACAGGATCAGGTAAGTGAAGAACGATTTAAGGTTATAAAAGCCTTTGGTGGTGAAACAATTAAGCTTTCCGAAGAACCTGCCGTAGCAAGAACTCTGGAGGAAACAAATGGTGATTTTGTAGCTGCAATTAAGGCATTGAAAGAGCAGGTTTTAGATAAAGAAGAAAATATATTCTTTGTGGACCAGTGTTCGAATCCTGCGAATCCGGCAATCCATGAGGCTACTACAGGACCGGAGATATGGGCAGATACAGAGGGGAATGTGGATATTCTGGTTGCTAATGTCGGTACCGGAGGAACGGTATCAGGTACTGGTAAATTCTTAAAGAGTAAGAATCCCGAATTAAAGGTGGTAGCAATCCAGCCGGGACAAAATTCACTGCCAAGTGATAGTAATCCGGAACCGGAAGAAATAACAGGTGTACATCCTTTTGAAGGTGTACCTGTTGAACGTATACCGGCAACAATGAATTTGAATATATATGATGAAAAAATTGAAGTAGAAACAATCGATGCATATAAAGCAGCCAGAGATGCAGCGAAAACGGATGGTATTTTGGTCGGAACATCTTCAGGTGCTGCAATATATGCGGCAACAGAACTGGCAAAACGACCTGAAAATAAAGGAAAGACAATCGTTGCCGTTTTACCGGATACAGGACTAAGGTATCTTTCTACGAATTTGTTTAATGAAGAATATCAGGGATAGGAGTGAAATTATATGCCAGTGAATTTGTCAAATTCAAATGTAGCAACAAGAGAGAACCGTATTGGTTCCATTACCGGCTATGTTGGAACATTAAAAGATTTAGCAACCCAGAGTGAATGTGGAACATTAAAGGGCTGTTCAAGATGTTTTTCACAATCCAGCACATGTCTTTCAATGTGTGGATTAGGACAGTTAGCAGGAATACGTGATGTTGCCATTATTCATCATGGACCGGCAGGATGTTCTGTTACGGGAGCAGGATCTTATTATATGTCAAAGGTTATGTCAAAAAAGAGAGGTGTAACCAGTGATACAGTTTATGTTGGAACTGATATGAATGAAAATGACACAATTTTTGGTTCTACTGAGAAACTGAGAAATATCATTTTAGAAGTGAATAAAAGATATAAACCAAAAGCAATTTTTGTATCAAGTTCATGTGCAACAGGTATTATCGGTGAGGATATTGACAGCATTGTTGATGAAGTCCGTGAGGAAGTCGGAGTACCTATTGTAGCGGTACACTGCGAAGGTTTCAAATCGAGAATATGGGCAACAGGATTTGATATATCTGACCATGCAATTATGCAGGAGATTGTAAAACCTCCAAGAGAAGGCGTTAAGACAAATAAGATTAATTTTAAAAATTTCTATGAGAGTGCAAGACCGGAGATTATTGAAATATTTAAAAATTTTGATTTAGAGCCTGTATTTTTATATTGTAATTCAACTATAGAGGAGCTGTCACATTTATCAGAAAGTGTTGCAACGACCTGTATATGTGGTACTTTAGGTAACTATCTTGGTAATGCATTGGAAGAAAAATATGGTGTTCCGTATGTAAGAAGTATTAATCAGTGTGGTATTACAGGATTTGAGACATGGCTTCGTGAAATCGGAAAAGTTACCGGAAGAAGTGAAAAGGTAGAAAAATATATCGAAGAACAGCGGGCTATTTATATTCCGCAGATTGAAGAAGTGAAGAAGGAACTGAAGGGGCTTACGGCAGTTCTTGGTATGGGACCGGGATATACCTTTGAGGTATCAAGAGTACTGGATGAACTTGGAATTAAGGTTGTCTGGGCACTTGCATGGCATTATGACAAGAAGTATGAAAATGGTGATGTACCACCTTCTATGAAATATCTGTTAGATAATGATATTGATTTTGAAGCAAGCGTTGCAGACCAGCAGAATTATGAGGTTATGAATATTCTGAATAAATATCAGCCGGATATGTATTTATCACGTCATCCGGGTTCTACCGTATGGGCAATCAAGAACGGAACTCCGGCAATCTATGTAGCTGATGAATATATGATATTTGGATATAAACATACTTTGGAATTTGCAAAGACCATTTTAGATGCAATAAGAAATCGAAGCTTTGAGGAAAATCTGGCAAAGCGTTCGAAACTGCCATACACAGACTGGTGGTATCAGCAGAATGTGGACGCATTTTTAGAGGAGGTGAAGTAAAATGGCAAAACTTTTAGATAAACAAAGATATAAGTGTGCACTTGGTGCTATGCAGACCGTTCAGGCAATTGAGCGTGCTTTGCCAATACTTCATTCGGGACCGGGGTGTGCACAGAAACTTTCAGAATCAACAGGAAGTTCCGGATATTTTTCGCCTAATATTTTTCCATGTACAAGTATTAATGAGAAAGATGTAGTATTTGGTGGAGTAAAGAAACTGAATTCTACAATTGAAAATGCATTAAAGGTCATTGATGCTGATTTGTATGTGGTTCTGACAGGATGTATTCCTGAGATTGTAGGTGACGATTCCGGTGAAGTGGTGTCAAGATTCGAAGATGCTGATAAACCAGTAATCTATGCGCCAACAGCAGGTTTTAAGGGAAATAACTACAAAGGTCATGAGCAGGTTGTAGATGCAATCATTGATCAGTACCTGAAGAAAACGGATAAAAAGCAAAAAGGTCTTGTAAATATCTGGGCTGATGTTCCATATCAGGATTTATTCTGGCTTGGAAATATCAGAGAACTTGAAAAATTAATTAAGGAATTGGGACTTACACCTAATACAATCTTTGGCTTTAAAAGAGGAATCAATAATATTAATAAGATTCCTGAGGCAGAATTTAACCTACTGGTATCTCCTTGGGTAGGTCTTGGCAATATGAAGAAAATGGAGCGAAAACTAGGTATACCATATCTTCATTATCCTACACTTCCAATCGGTGCAACGGAGACAAGTAAATTCCTAAGAACAGTCGGAGAATTTGCAGGAGTTGATAAAGAAAAGGTCGAATCTGTAATAAAGGAACATGAAGATTATTATTATTATCTGATTGAGAGATATGCAGATTTATTCCTTGAGAACCGAGTTATTAATAAACAGTTTACTGTTATTGCTGATGCGCAATATTCACTGGGTATAACAAAATTCCTTGTAAATGATTTAGGACTTGTTCCGGCAAAGCAGTTTGTTGTAGATGATACACCTAAAGCCTACAGAGACCAGATTACAGAGGAATTTAAGAAACTTAATTTTGGACTTGAAGCAGAGGTTTCATTTGAAACAGATGGATACAAAATTCATGAAGAGATTAAGCAGCACGATTATCATGGATATCCACTTATTCTTGGAGGATATTATGAAAAGGAAGTTACTGAAAAGTTGAAAGGAAATTTCCTTAATATATCATGGCCGGTACAGGATAAAGTTGTATTTGATGATTTTTATGTTGGATATACCGGAGGAATCCGATTAATAGAGGATATTTATACGGTAGCGGTTCAGAGATTTAATTAAAATATATTGAGAAGCTGCCTGTGAACTATATTATAGATTTACAGGCAGTTATCATATGGCAGGAGGTGTTAGTTTGGCTTATAAGATTGCAGTTGGTTCTTCAGACGGGATTTATGTAAATTTGAAGTTTGGTGAAGTTACAAAATTTCTGATTTATGAGGTAACGGATGAAGTCAGGCTGATAGAAGAAAGAATCGTTATTAACGACACAGAAATACAGAAAACCAATGAAGATTCATGTAGTACATCAGGCTGTGGTAATGCTGGGTGTGGTGGAAATGGCGGTGGCTGTAATGGCTCTTTAGATGTAATCTCAAAAGTATCGCTGATTTCTGATTGCAGATGTGTTGTATGTAAAAAAATAGGATTTCAGGCACAGAAGCAGTTTGAGAAGAAAGCAATATCCGTATTTGATGTGGAGTGTAAAATTGATGAAGCATTGGAAAAAATAGTCTTTTATTATGGAAAAATAGATAAACATAAATCATTGCGTAAATAATAGCCGGTTACGAGAGTAATCGGTATAACTATAGCAAGCAATCATACTATTTTGATAGGAAAACCGGAGGTGATAACTTGTTTATTACAACAAAAGGTAAAAATGCATTAAAACTTATGATTGACCTTTCTTTGTATCAGGGAGAAGACTATGTGAAGTTAAGGAATATAGCCCAAAGAGAGGATATATCGGAGAAGTATCTGGAGCAAATTGTTGCCTATCTTCAGAAGTCCGGAAAAGTGAAAAGCAGCAGAGGAAATAATGGAGGTTATCGTTTGGTAAAAGAACCGAAGGACTATACGGTTGGTGAGATTATCAAATGTTTAGATGGCGATTTGGCACCAACAGATTGCCTGCGTGGAGGCGAAAATATATGTAAGAGAAGAGAACAATGTTTTTGTTATCCATTATGGTTTAAGCTGGACCAGGCAATGAATGAAGTATTAGAATATACGACACTTCAAGATGTAATTGACTGGAAAAAGGGCAGTTGATAAAGCAAGTAAAGAGTGTTAAGGATAATAAGTTTGAATATCAAAATTAGAAAGGAAGAGAATATGTCAAATGTACAATATTCCGGTGTGCGGGAAAGCAGACCGGGAAGAATAAATGATTTGGGATCAACCGGAAAAGAAGTTGCGGATAATTATAAAAAAGGATGCTTAAAAAGAGCTGACAGAAGTTTTGCACAGGGATTGCAATGCCAGCAGATTAATAGTATGGCAGCACTTATGTCACTTGAGGATTCAGTCTTTATTTCACATTCACCACAGGGCTGTGTTGGTTGTGCCATTATGGCTGTTGATATGTATCGTGTTGGTCAGATTCACAGAGGAATAAAGAACGTAAAAAATCCAAGATTATTTGTAACCAATATCGATCAGAAAAGTGTGGTATTTGGTGGAGAAGAGAAACTGAGAGAGACAATGAAAATGGCTGTGGAACGATATAATCCAAAACTTGCATTTATATATGCTTCCTGTGCATCAGGGATTATTGGAGATGATATTGATGCAATTGCATCTGATTTACAGACAGAATATCCTGACACTATTATAGTTCCGATTCACTGTGAGGGATTTAAGTCGAAAATATGTGCTTCCGGATTCGATGCAGCATTTATTTCGATTAATAAGTACATATTAAAGAAACAGCAGGTAGAAAAGCAAAAAGGTCTGATTAATCTGTTTGCACCTACTACGGTAAGCTTTGCAGACCAGAAAGAAATGGAGAGAATGTTAAGTCTGCTGGGTGCAAAAGTAAATTATATTCCGTTCTATAGTTCGTTAGAGAAAATTAAGACAATTCCGGCGGCGGAGGCTTCTACATCTATATGTAAAGTGTTTGCTGATGAATTTATGAAAACTTTGTGGGAAGATTATCAGATTCCATATTCCCATACTGTTATGCCAATCGGAATCCGTAATACAGATAAGTGGTATAGTGGTATTGCAAAAGTTCTGGGAAAAGAAAAAGAAGTGGAAGAAATCATTTCAAGAGAACATGAAAGAATCGAGCCATTAGTAGCTAAACTGAAAGAACGATTACAGGGAAAAAGAGTATTTATCTGTGGAGGGACAGGAAGGTCGTTTGCGGCAGCGGCACTTATTGACGATTTCGGTATGGAGCTTGTAGGACTGGAAACTCCGACCTATGATGAAAATGCACAGGTGGATATTGAATATTTAAACGATATTCATAAGAATTATGTTGTAGATATTGCTAATATGCAGCCTTTTGAACAGGTGAATCTGTTAAATAAATTAAAACCGGATGCCTTTATCGGAGTTCCGGAATGGGCTGCCAAGTTAGGAATTCCAACCACACATGTCCTGGATGGAAAACGACCAACTATGGGATATGATGGATTATTATTCCTTGGAAATAAGATTGCAGACCAGTTAGAAAATCCGGGCTTTAATAAAAAGCTGGCAAAATATGTAAAGCTTCCTTATAAAGAATCGTGGTATAAGGAAGATGCGTTTAAATATATAGCTAAAGGAGAGAAATAATATGTCACAGATTATGGAAAATCCAAAGGGCGGTTGTGTCCTTGCAGGAATCAATTCAGTATTAGGTGCTATCGATAAGGTTTGTCCGATTTATCATTCAGGACCAGGCTGTTGTATGCAGACAACTGCCGCAGACCAGGGACAGTCCGGACATAAAAGCTCCTGTTTTGTAAGCAGTGTTTCACTTCCTTCCAGCAATATGCTTGAAAAAGATGTGGTATTCGGAGGAACAAATAAGCTTAGAACAACCATTCAGGGGGCAATTGACATCATAGATGCAGATGCATATTTTGTTCTTACCGGTTGTACTGCCGGAATTATCGGAGATGATATTGTAAGTGTTACAAATGAATTTACGGAACAGGGACATAAGGTGTATCCTATTGAGACACCAGGTTTTGCAGGTGACAGCAATCTTGGTTACGAAATCGTATGGAATACAATGATAGATCAGGTAATTGAGAAAGATATTCCTAAGGATGATAAGCTTGTGAATATATTTGGAATTGTACCTTATCATGATCCATTCTGGAGTGGTGCTTTGGAGGAGATTGACAGAATTCTTTCGAGACTTGGGCTTAAGGTAAATACATTTTTTACAAAGCATCAGAATATTGAAGATATAAGAAAATGTTCATCGGCAGCACTAAATATAATTGTAAATCCATGGTTATTTAAGGGACCTGCAAAAAAGTTTGAGGAAAAATTTGGAGTTCCAAGTATTCGGATCCCTGGGCTTTTTGTGGGCGCAACTGATACAACAAGGTTTGTATGGGCAGTTGCAAATGCACTTAAATTGGACGAAAAATTAGTACAGTCAGTTATTCAACAGGAAGAGGATTATGTCTATAGTTATTTAGGACAGGCAATAGGAGTTGTAAGCTGGAAAAGATTTGCTATTGTAGCAGATGCAAATAATGCAGTATCCTTTACCAGATATCTTGCAAATGATTATAGCTTCACTCCTGTGCTTGTAATCATTTCAGAGCCAATTTTCAGGAATGAAGACAAAGAAAGAATAATACATGAGATTGAGGACTTAGAATATGCAGCTCCACCTAAGATTCTTTTCCTAACAGACCAGTATGAGATAAATAAAGCTATACGAGAGGAAGAAAATGAAATTACACTGTTAGTTGGAAGCAGCAATGAAAGAGAAATTGCACTTGAGAAAGATATACAATTTATATTAGGGGCTTTTCCGATGAATGAGAGATTAGTTTTTAACCGTACATATGCAGGTTACAGAGGAAGTCTTACATTTACGGAAGATATCTATGATAATAATTAGTTTATACTGAATAAGCAGGGTATGGGCTGTCGCACTGGAAATTAGTGCACAGCCCTTTTCTATTTTCTATTGTGTGGCAGGAAAGCTGTCCATCACAGTCTGACAGAAATCCAGAAAGATTCTGACAGGTTTAGGCGTTTTCTCATGATAAATAAATCCAATCATTCCGGCATCTATGTCTGAAGGCATCACTTTCAGAATAGAACTGTGGTACTCTTTCCATTGATTTGTAATCAGATAGGCATTATCTTTTCCTAACTGATTAAATTCTGCGGTCATATCGTAATTATCATTTGTCACGATTATATTTCCTATATTTTGGAAATATTCTTCAAAAGGAACTTTCATATAATTTGTGCGGCCACAAAGAATGGTCGTGTGTGCCAGATTATTGGCATGAATGATATCTTTTTTTGAAAGTGGATTCTCTGTTTTCATACAAAAGGCAAATTTCTCACGCATAACAGAGAAAAATTTAAGCTTATCGAGATATTTTTCTGAAGGTTCAGTTAATATGGCGATATCTGTTCTGTCATTACGTATCAGATCAAAAAAGTCAATATAATTACTGGAGTGAAACTGTGGCTTGATTTCGGGATGAGCCTTCGCAAAAAGATTTAGCATATCTATAAAAATAAGTGGAAGCATTTCATGGGTATAGCTGATTCGCAGTATCGAATTCTGTCGGCTTTCCAGTTGCAGAGCTGCATCTCTGGCTTCGTTATAAATATTCAGAATTTTTTTCGCCGCATCATAAAAAATAATTCCGGAATCCGTCAGTTCAATTCCTGTATGTTTTCGGACAAATAGTGTAAATCCAAGATTTTTTTCCAAAAGATTAATTTGTTGTACGAGTGCAGGACCGGAAATAAAAGTTTTTCCGGCAGCTTTTGAAAAACTTTTTTCATCGGCTGCTAACAGGAATGATTTTAACTGATTTTCGTTCATAGAATATCCCTTTCTAACAATTTTATTTTATTCTAACAAATAAAATAAGAGGCGTAAAGTATATACTTTATACTAAAAAGAAAAAATGTTATTCTTCTGTAAAAACATAGATGTTATTATATACCTATAAAACATATTGAAATAATAGGAAAAGGAGGAAAATAAAATGAATCATTCTGAAAAACATATTTTTAAAATTGGCGGAAAATATATACAGTATCATCCAACTTCTGACAAAGAGTATCTGGATGCAGCACTGGGAGCAGAAAAAACACTGGAACAAAAATGTGTCCGGACAGAGAAGGGAATTTACTGGAAAGATGGATTGCAGATACAACCGGATATCTCCTTTTATTCGGGTTCAGCAGGAATAGCATATTTCTACATTAAGCTGTATGCCGTTACCGGAGATGATAAATATAAAAAGATAATAGACGAGGCAATAGACTATCTGCTTTCTACATGGCAGAATTTTGAAGTTGCCAGAATGTCCTCTCCATTGCCGGAAGCAGGAAATGGGTTTTATACCGGACTGATAGCACTTACGATTCCTATGATTGAGGCATATGGTCTGGAAACAAAGGCAGAACGCAGATGTGAAATAAAATGTGCAGTACGTGCCATTACAGAACGTGTGTTGGAGATTGCTAAAGAAGAGCAGGGGCACTTGTATTGGCGAAAAAATCTTTCTATGTTTTATGACGGAGGAGTATTACTGCAATTAGCACAGATTGCAGATTTTCTGCAAGATGAAGCATTGTTAGAAAGAGCAGTGGACAGTGTAAGCTTTTTATCCGGACTGGCTGAACAGAGTGCAACCGGTGGATTAATTTACGATGGCTATAACGGAGAAAATGGTTATGTTGCACCAAATTTTGAATTCGGCTCAGCAGGTGCAGGCTATGTACTTCTCAGATTCCATGAACTTACAGGGAAAAAAGAATTTTTAGAAAAGGCTATATTGTGCGCAAGATTTTTAGATGAAATCAGCATTGCGCAGGAGAAGGGAAAGCTGATTCCATACAGAGTGGGAGAAAATGAACCGGCTATTTTCTATCTTGGAGCCTGCCATGGTCCTGCAGGAACCGAAAAATTCTACTATAAGCTATATCAGATTACAAAAAATCTCGAATATGCACAGGAACTTAAGGAACTGTTTGAAGGACTGGAAGCATTGGGGGCACCGGGAAAGATGTCAGCCGGATTATGGAATTGTGTAAATTACTGTTGCGGAGCATCTGGTCATGTACATACCTACATTGGACTATACCTTGGAACAGGGGAGAAACGATGGAAGAAACTGGCACAGCAGTCGGCTGATATTATACTGGGAGAAAAGGAACAGACAGAAAATGGAGCAGTATATTGGAAGACTGCATTAGATCGAATTGCTCCGAATGTGTACACCATTCCTGTGGGTTATTATGATGGTATAGCAGGAATTGCAGCTACGCTGTTGGAAATGTATCTGTTGGAAGAAAATCAGTTTCATTGGAGTCGTCTGGTGGACGATCCATATAAAGAGAAGGAGGAACAGACAAATGAATGACAAAAAAGTAGCAGTAATTACAGGTGCAGGACAGGGAATTGGTCTGGCGGCAGCATATAAGTTTGCAGAGGAAGGCTGGGCAATTGCACTGATTGACCTTAATAAAGATACGGTAGAGAAAGAAACGAAGATTTTACAAGAGCAGGGGGCTGATGCAGCTTTCTATATATTGGATGTAAGCGATTTTGAAAAGGGAAGAGAAGTTGTGCAGCAGATCAGACAGCGTTTTGGAAGAATTGATGCACTGTTTAACAATGCTGGTATTACAGGTCATCGTCTGGATGTTCTACATTGCGATCCACAGGAAATTAAACGGGCAACAGATGTGAACCTTTTTAGTTCTCTTTATATGACACAACATGTGGCAAAAGTAATGGTAGCCGAGAAAATTAAGGGTGCTATTGTAAATGTATCCAGTATATCAGCAGAACTTGCTTCCTGGGACCCGTTCGGATATCAGATATCTAAATATGGAGTAAAAGGTCTGACAAAATCGACAGCATTTCAGCTTGGTGCTTACAACATCAGAGTAAATGCAGTGGCACCTGGTACGACAAGGACACCTATGTCTGAGATGGACTGGAGTAATCCTGAAATCTGTAAAATGTGGGAGTCTAAAAATGTACTGCATAAATGGTTAGAGCCGGAAGAAATTGCTAATGCAGCATATTTTCTAGCATCAGATGCAGCAAGTGGGATTACAGGAGCAATTCTGATGGCAGATGCAGGATATACCATAACGAAAGCAGATAACCGTGAAAATATCTATGAATGAATGGAGTGAAAAAAGATGAAAAATATCAAAAAATCTATTACCGAATTAGTTGGAAATACCCCCCTTTTAGAACTGACAAATTATGAGGAGAAATATCAGTTGAAAGGGAAAATACTTGCAAAACTGGAGTTTTTTAACCCTACCGGAAGCGTAAAAGACCGTGCGGCACTGGCAATGATTGAAGATGCAAAAGAAAAGGGACTTATTGGAGAAGGCAGTACACTGATTGATGCTACAAGCGGAAATACGGGCATCTCACTGGCAGCACTAGCACATGCTAATAAGATGGAATTTGAGGCATATTTGGAACCGGGAGTGACTATCGAAAGAACACAGATTTTTGATGCTTTTGGTGTGAAACAGTACGATTTGTCAGAGATTCCGGGACTGGAGAATATGCAGACGGAGGGACTGGTTCTGGAAAAATTGATTGAAGGATTTAAGACACTTGCTAAGGAAAAAGACCAGCATTATGTCGGTCAGACCATCAATGATGCCAATCGTATGTGTCACTATAAGACTACCGGACCAGAGATTTGGCGTGATACGGAGGGAGAAGTAGATATCTTTGTGGCAATGGCAGGAACCGCTGGAACACTCGTGGGAACGGGAATGTATTTAAGGGAAAAGAATCCGGATATTCAGATTGTAGGAGTACAGCCACATCCGGATTCCAGACCTGAAGGAGAACATTTTACAGGACATATGATTGATGGCGTACTGCCAATTGGAAGAGTAGATAAAAAGCTGATTCCTCCACTTATTCTGGAAAACATAGACAAAGGATTTCAGATGGATGAAGTGATTGACATTTATGCGGAAGATGCATATGTTACGGCAAAAGAACTGACAAGAACAGATGGACTGTTCCTTGGAACTTCTGCTGCAGCAGCAATAACAGCAGGCAGGATACTGGCATCAAGACCGGAAAATGCCGGTAAAAATATTGTTGTTATGATTCCGGATAACGGAATGAAATATCGTTCTACTGATATGTATAAATAATGTATATTTAACGGAATACCTGATGTGTAGTTAGTATGGCCTTGAAGAATGCTTAGAGTAAGTATTTTTCAAGGCTTTTATAATAAAAAGTAGCTTTCTAATTAAATAGTATACTTGAAATAAGGGATAAAAAGTAATATAATTCAAGTTATTATTATAGTAAGAAATTGACATATGAGAGGAGGCAATTATAATGTATACGATTTCAGATGAAGCTCAGAAAAACATAAAAAGTATTGTAGGATTAGGAATTCAGGATATAAAGAATATGAGTTTTGATGAACAGGAAATGTGGATAGCTAAGAGAGTGAAAAATAGGGTAATTTTTTCAACAAAAAGAAAAAAAGGTATTATTGGAAGAGGGAATGCATTGCTTGCAAGGAGAAAAATTCGTACTTTTGAGGACTTAGATAAAAAATCGAGAAAATATATAGGAATATAAATATATTATATAAGAGTGTATAAGGTTATTTTTACTAAAGGAGATACATAATGGATAAAGAGTTATTATTAAATAGAGAAAAAGAAATTTATGAAAAATATCAAAATATAGTTACGCCCTATATTATGGAACTAGAGGTAAGAGATAGTGAGTATCCAATTGAAATAATGAATGAGATTAGAGCAATTTTTACTCATTTATCCAGATATAAGTTACAGATGAGCGAAAAAGATTTGTCCTCAGCAGAAAATCATATGAAAAGGGCAATATTAGATTGTTATAAGTATTTGTGTATATCAATTTCAGAGGAGATTTATAATTTTAGAGAAAGATATAGGAAAGTAGATTTAAAAATTGCAGATAATGGCTGCTTTCTGCCAGAATTAGACAGATTAGAGAGTATAGCAAAAGAGACTTTTATAAAAGCGAAAAAATCTGAAATTCAAAAGCTAGACGAAGATAATCAATATGAGCTTTATGAAAAAGCATATATATCATATTGTAATATTGAGAAACACCTGGAGAATTCTCATAATGCGATTTTATTTGCAAGCAGTCATTCTAAGAAATCGAACTTTATTAATATAATTGCGTGTATTTTTACAGTAATCAGTATTATAGTTACTATAGTTGCAATTGTGTGATAGTGAATTGATTTATTTATAAAGTCTATAAACCATTTACGAAAAAAGGAGAAAATATGGCAATTATAGGAATTGACCTTGGAACAACTAATTCGTTAGTTTCATATTGGAAAGATGGAGAATTAAAGCTGCTTAAAGGAAATGACGGCAGCAATATGTTTGCAAGTGCAGTATGTTTTATGAAAGATGGAATACTTGTTGGAAATGAAGCGAAGGAAAGATATTATCAGAATCAGAGCAATACAGCAACTTCGTTTAAATGCTTTATGGGTTCAGATAAAACATACAAAATAGACGGGAAAACCTATACACCAACAGTTCTTTCATCAATGGTGCTTAAACTTCTTAAGGACAGCATAGAGAAAGAATTAGGTGAGGAGATTGAAGAAGCAGTTATCACAGTTCCGGCATATTTCAATGATAAACAGAGAAGTGATACGAATCTGCTTGTTTTCGACTTCGGAGGAGGTACGCTTGACCTTTCGTATGTGGAGTGCTTTGAAAATATTGTGGAAATAGTTGCAGTTGCAGGAAATAATCATCTTGGTGGAGATGATATCGATAAATGCATTATGGAGTATCTGTGTGGCGAAAAGGGAATGGCATCGTCAGGCGAATTACTTAAGCAAATCAGAAAAGCAAAGGAAAATATGAATGAGGGTTCTGTTATGCATATAAATGGTGTGGATATAACAGAGGACAAATTATTTGAGATATGCCTGCCACTTTTTAAGAAAATAAAAGAAGTTGTTATAAGAGTGTTAGAAGATGCGGAAGTTCCTATTTCTGAAGTTGATGATTTTATCCTTGTGGGTGGTTCTTCAAATCTTGCGATAGTGCAGCGTTTTCTTAGAGAATTAACGGGTAAAGATCCTTTTAAAATGGCTGACTGTGATGAGGTCGTAGCTTTAGGTGCGGGACTTTACGCAGGTATAAGAGGCAGACAAGAGAAAATTCGAGATATAATAATGACAGATGTATGTCCATTTACATTAGGAACGAACTGTGTGTATGGCAAAGATGATAAAAGAGAATATTTATTGCCCGTTATTAAAAGAAATTCAACACTTCCTTGTACTGTAACCAAACGATTAAATACTGTGTATGATTTTCAGACAGAACTTAAAACCGGAATATATCAGGGAGAACAGTATTATGCTGATGAGAATTTGTTCCTTGGCGATATTTCCATAAATGTCAACCCTAAGCCGGCAGGAAAAGCCTATGCTGATATCAGTTTTACATATGATATAAATGGGATTTTAAAGGTCGATGTGAAAAATGAAGAGGGAATACAGAAGAATATTTTAATTAAAAACCAGATGCTTAGTGAGTACGAAATTGAAAAATATCAGGAGGAGATGGACAAGATTCTTTCAGAAACTAATCCATGGACCAGAGAAGATATGCAGGACATGAGCAGGGAACTTGAAGAAATATATGCTAATTGTGCAGAGGGCGCAAGAGAAATTGTGGGTGTTTATATTGCATATTTTGAGAGAGTTTCGGAATCAGGCAGAGTTAAAAGAATACGTAAAATTTATGAGCAGACAAAGGAATTTATTGAACAATACAGAATGCAGCAGGAGATAAAAGAAGATTATATATTTGATTTGAGGACTGCGTTAGAAGAAGATGAGGAATAGTGTGAAAAATCGCTTGCGCGGATTTCTCATCGTCGCTTCGCAACAAGTCGCGTAGGAATGAAGAATATGAGAAACTTATAGAAAACGAGGAATAGAATGTCAGAAAATAATATATGGGAAATTCTTGGTTTAGAGTCTGGAGCAACCAAGAAAGAAATAAAAAGGCAGTATGCGAAGTTAAGTAAAGAGTGCCACCCTGAAGAGAAGCCGGAGGAATTTGCAAGGCTTCATCAGGCATACCAGACAGCAATGAAGTTATGCGATGATAAAGCAAGTAAGGTTGTAAAATTTGATTTTCCAAATAATGATTATGAGAAAAATGCACAGGTAATGCAGTTAGAAGAATCAGAAGAAACGAAAGAATCAGAAAAAACTTCTACAGCTTCTACATACAGCCAATCATCTCTTCTTGATAAGTTAAACCAGAATGATGAAAATGATTTAGAAGCATATGTAAATAACGGAATAATTAAGACGATTATCGATACATTGTCAGACAAGAAGAGAAGAAATAAGCCTGCGGTATGGCAGGAGATATTCCTAAGTGAAGAATTTCTAAGTGAGCAGTTTAAGGAGATTTTCGCAGATGGAATGGAGTATGTGTTTAGAAATATACCGAAAGTAGAAAATGTAAATGAAGTGCCATCAGCATTTTTAACAGAGCTTGCAATCGCTTATGGAATAACTGTCGAAGAAAATGGAATGTACAGGTTTGGAAACGGACTTAAAATAGAACAGGTGATAACAGATTACTGGTTCTCAATGCCTGAAGAATGGTATTCAATAAGAGCAACGGGATATCTTAAGAAGAAGCAAAACAGGGTGAGAGCAGTAAGTTTTGGACAATACAGAGCGCTTTTATCTATGCACGAAAGTACATTTAATAATGATAGTGAGAGACTTAAATGGCAGGAAATAATCTGGGGATTAAGAGCAGAGTATTTCATTGAAAATGACAAGACGAGTGATGATTTAGCAACACTTAGCCGTATATTAATAGATTTATGCATTTTCTGGCTTGAGCATTATAAAATACCGGACCATGTAGTTACTTACATATATAAGAGTCTGTATCTTGATAATCTGGAATCAATATCTTATGGAGAATGGTACAGACCGCTTAAGGAATGTATAAGCAGATGCTATCCTGATTTGGAATGTTTAGATACGCAGAAGAAAGAGATAAAAAATAAATTTGTAACGGAATATATGGATTTCTGTGCGTTGAACAGTAAATTAGAAGATGCAATGTATGAGAATAAGGACTTTGATAAAACACTTATTGATGAAAAATGCGATGCTTTATTTGAAAGTGATATATGGAAAGAGTATGCGAAAGACCCGGTTATTATAAATTATCTGGTAGAAACAGGTGGCTTTGTACATATGTATTATAAGGCAATCGATAAAATGTTTTGTACTTATTATGATGAAAATAAATTGTACGAGGATAAAGAGGCAGATTTATTAGAAAATCTTATAAGAGCAAGAAGTTTTTCGAGCGCTATTCCTACAACCGAAGATAATGAAAGGGCTGCGTACATACTTATGTATGCATTTGGCATACGAAGAGTTAGCGGAGTTGAAATATATGACAAATATGGTATGTATGGAAGTGACGGCATAATGAATATGCCGATGTATATTGATTACCTGTTTTGCGTAAAAGAACTTAGTGAATATGATACAGAGACATTTGAGCATAAGTTTCTGGATGGCAATACACTTAAATATAGCTTAGAATACAAAAATGTGAGAGTGTTCTGGAATGAAAATGAAGTATATGGAGATATTTTGTCACCGGCAGAAGTTCTTACATATGCAGAAGAGTTATCAGGTTCTTGTGGCTTCTTTGCACTTTTATCGATATTAGACAGAAAAGCATACCATAATAGTGATAAAGATTTAAAACAATCCATAAGAAAATGCATTGAGAAATGGCTTATTCCGTTAGAAATTACACTTAATATAAGAAACAGAATTATTGATTGTATCTTAATGGGTGAAGATGAGATTGCTAATCTTGGAAAATTTGGTATCTGTTATGGTGGCGGCGGAAAACTCTATATAGTAGAGAAAGGTGCTAAATTAATTCCGTATTTATATTCGGTAAAGGGATTAACAAGGTTACCCGAATATATCGGGGCAAAAGGTGTAACAGATTTAGAAACTGCACTTAAGATATATAGTTGTCCAAAGCCTGAACTTATAAAGGAATATGATATCAGTGGACTTAGCGAAGAGGAGATTTCTAATGTCATATTTGAGGCACTTATGTTAAATGCAAAAGTGAATGAAGAGACAAAAGTAAATAAGAAAGATGATGATACATACAATGTACCATATGTGAAAGAATATATGGAACGAGAGGGCAGATTCATAAGAAATGCATTTGTGACCTTAGATAGAAATACGGCAAGTAGCAGAAGAGAAGTATTTGCGGTGTCATTATTAGACAATAAAATATTTGGCTTTAAAGGTTTAGACAATAATTCGGATAATGATTTATACAGAACTTCAGAAAGCATTTTAAATAATGTATCAGACAGTGATATATATGGCGAATTTAGGAAAAATGCAAGAGAGCTTGAAGAAGATATTATGAGAAGAAACAATGAAAGAAGTATTGTAATTGGTTATTTTACCAGAGATTATGGTAATTATTTTAAGAGGCCGATTGCAATAGGAGAAAGTGGCAACTTGTATATTAAGACCACATTTAGCAATATTGTATCAGGAAAGAGTATTAAAGATATAATGAAAGACTATCTTCCACTTAGCAGATATGAAAAAGTAGAGGTATATGCAAATGTTCTTGCAATGTCACGCTTTGGAAATACTTTTAATTATAATTTCAAGGATTGCGATTTTGCAGATAAAGATTCATTAGCAAATTACTATGCGAAATTTATATAATGTATAAATAATATATGGGTAGTATATAGTGAATTCATAACATATAGATTGCCATTATACGAGAAAAATTTTTGAAAATTTATAGAATAATGCCTTTTAAACATATCTACAAATACAATATAGGTATTAGACATAATACACATATGAAAGTAGAATATGCATATAGGGTACAAGTGGATATATAAACATATATGAAGCTTTGTACATTTACATTGGAATAAATGAATAGGCATAAGGATATTTATGCAGAATGGAGATAGTGTGAAAAATCAAATTGATATGTTGATTTTCCACACAGATATTGGTGCCGCAGACGTCACCAATATCTATTATCGCAGAGCAAAATCTGAAATTTTGCTCGCGATTCTTACGACGTGTACGTCTGCAGAATGGAGATTAATATGGCAGAAAAAATAGTACAGACAGCAGGAAGAAACGCACTTGGAGAATTTGCACCGGAATTTGCACATTTTAATGATGATGTACTTTTTGGCGAGAATTGGAACAATCAGGATATAGATGTTAAGACAAGAAGTATTATAACAGTGGTAGCTTTAATGGCATCGGGTATTACAGATTCTTCATTGAAATTTCATTTACAGAATGCGAAAGCACATGGCGTAACACAGAAAGAGATTGCGGCAATTATTACACATGTGGCATTCTATGCAGGCTGGCCAAAGGGCTGGGCAGTATTTAATCTTGCGAAAGAAGTCTGGAATGTAAATGAGGGGGATTTACCATATGAAGATGAAGCTATGAGAGCTCATGCTAAAGAAATGGTATTTCCTATCGGTGAGCCAAATGTGGCTTATGCAAAATATTTCATAGGACAGAGTTATCTTGCACCTGTATCATCAAGTCAGGTGGGTATTCATAATGTTACATTTGAACCTGGATGCAGAAATAACTGGCATATCCATCACGCAAAGAGTGGTGGCGGACAGATTCTTGTATGTGTTGCCGGAAGAGGATATTATCAGGAAGAGGGCAAGGAAGCGGTAGAAATGAAGCCGGGAGATTGCATCAACATTCCTGCTGAAGTTAAACATTGGCATGGTGCTGCACCTGATAGCTGGTTTAGTCATCTTGCAGTTGAAGTACCGGGTGAGGAAACATCAAATGAATGGTGTGAGCCTGTGACAGATGAGGAATATTCTAAATTAAAATAAAATGAGTTGCTCAGAAAAGAGGTATATTATGTATAATAAAACTTTGACATTAAACAATGGAGTAAAGATTCCACAGCTTGGACTTGGAACATGGTTTATTGATGATGATAAGGTAGCTGAGGCAGTAAAGGCAGCGGTTAAACTTGGCTACAGACATATTGACACTGCACAGGCTTATGGAAATGAGCGTGGCGTAGGCGAGGGTATAAGAACCTGTGGAATTCCAAGAGAAGAATTATTCGTTGTATCTAAGGTTGCCGCTGAACATAAGACATATGAAGAGGCAATGGCAGGAATCAATGGAACATTAGAGAAAATGGGACTTGACTATCTTGATATGATGATTATTCATTCACCACAGCCTTGGGTAGAAGTAAACCAGAGTGATGACAGATATGTTGAGGGTAACAGGGCAGCATGGAGAGCGCTTGAAGATGCGTATAATGCAGGTAAATTAAAGGCGATAGGTATCTCTAACTTCCAGATTAAAGATATAGAAAGTCTGCTTGAAACAGCTAAGATTAAGCCTATGGTTAACCAGATTCTTCTTCATATCAGCAACACACCATTAGAACTTGTAGAATATTGCCAGAAGAACGACATTGCAGTTGAGGCATATTCACCTATAGCACATGGAGAAATTCTTAATCAGCCTGAGATAAAGGCTATCGCTGATAAATATGGAGTAACAGTTCCACAGCTTTGTATACGATATACATTACAGCTTGGAGCAATATCACTTCCTAAGACTTCTAATCCTGACCATATGAAGAGTAACGCTCAGGTTGATTTCGAAATAAGTGGAGAAGATATGGAGACACTTAAGAATTTCAAGAAAATTGAAAGCTATGGAGTAAGTAGCGGTTTTCCAGTATATGGCGGTAAACTATAATTAGTTTGAGTAAATAATATATTATAGGAATGTGGTACTAAGAGATTGGTGTCACATTCCTTTTTTAATAAATTTATAAGTTACTTAAATATATTATTTTTAGGAATTATTCCTATTTTTCTTGACAGGATGAAGACGTTGATATATAATCTTTATTAAGAATTAATCCCAATAATGAGGACGAATGACAAGTAGAAGAAACACTATTCAGAAAGATTTGGTAAGAAATGCTGTATATGAAATGAAAAGACATGTTACAGCAAATGAAGTGTATAAATTTATAAAAGAAGCATATACTACAATTGAAAAAGGAACTGTATATAGAAACCTTGATATATTGGTAGAAGAAGGTGCTTTAAGAAAGGTTGAAGTCCCGGATGGACCGAATAGGTTTGATTTTACATTGAAGAATCACTACCATGTCAGGTGTGTAAAGTGTGGTGAGGTTTCAGACGTGGATATGGATGAAATACCGGACTTGTTAGAAAGAATTCATAACACACATAGAATTGAATTTTTGGATTATGATATTTCATTTAAAGGCATTTGTCCGAAATGTATGGAGAAGGTAAAGGAGGAACAGAATGGATAGGAAAGCAATGTATAAGTTGAGTTATGGACTGTTTGTACTGACTGCCAGAGAAGATGAAAAAGATAACGGCTGTATTATTAACACAGCAGTTCAGGCAGCTTCGGAACCAAACCAGTTAAGTATCTGCGTTAATAAAGCGAATTATACGCATGATATGATTGAAAGAACCGGAAAATTCACAGTATCAGTCCTAAGCCAGAATGCACAGTTTGAATTGTTTAAACATTTTGGTTTTAAATCAGGAAGAGATGTTAATAAGTTTGAAACATTTGAAAAGTGTGCCAGAGGTACAAATGGTATTTATTATATCACAGAAGGTACAAATGCATATATTTCTGTAGCGGTTAATAAAACAGAAGATTTAGGTTCACATACGATGTTTATCGGTGAGATAACCGATATGGAAGTATTAAGTGACATCCATTCTGTCACATATGATTATTATCAGAATAACATTAAGCCTAAGCCGGAAGAAGTTGGAAAAACTGAGAATGGTCAGACGATATGGCGTTGCAGAATTTGTGGATATGAATATGTAGGTGAAGAATTACCTGATGATTTTATATGTCCTTTATGCAAGCACCCAGCATCAGATTTTGAAAAAGTAGTAAAGAAATAGTAAAGAAAATGGAGGTAAAAGAAATGGCAGCAAACAAATACGCAGGAACACAGACAGAGAAAAATTTACAGGAGGCATTTTCAGGGGAATCACAGGCAAGAAATAAGTATACCTATTTTGCATCTGTAGCAAAGAAGGAAGGCTACGAGCAGATGTCAGCATTATTTTTAAAGACCGCAGATAATGAGAAAGAACATGCAAAGATGTGGTTCAAGGAATTAGCAGGAATCGGTGATACAAAGGAAAACTTAGCAGCAGCTGCAGAAGGCGAAAATTTCGAGTGGACAGATATGTACGAAGGCTTTGCTAAAACGGCTGAGGAAGAAGGTTTCCCTGAGCTTGCAGCAAAATTCAGGGCTGTAGGAGAAATTGAGAAGCATCACGAAGAGAGATATCGTGCACTTCTTAAGAATATTGAAACTGCACAAGTATTTGAAAAGAGTGAAGTTAAGGTATGGGAATGTCGTAACTGTGGACATATTGTGGTAGGAACAAAGGCTCCAGAGGTATGTCCGGTATGTAATCATCCACAGAGTTATTTTGAAGTACACGAAGAGAATTATTAACATGGGAGACGATTGTTGTGAAGAAACAAATAATCAATTCAAAAAAAGCAGTAATGATAGGTTGTGGCTTTGTTGGTTCTGCATCGGTATTTGCTTTAATGCAAAGTGGATTGTTTACAGAGATTGTCCTTATTGATGCGGATAAGAATAAGGCAGAGGGGGAAGCGATGGATATAAGTCATGGTATTCCATTCGCCTCTCCAATGAAAATATATGCCGGTGATTATGATGACGTGGCTGATGCTGCAATCGTTATCATATCTGCCGGAGCAGGGCAAAAACCTGGAGAGACAAGACTTGATCTCGTAAATAAAAACGTAGCGATATTTAAGTCAATTATACCTGAAATAGCAAAGAGAAATTTTGCAGGTATAATGTTGGTAGTTGCTAATCCGGTAGATATCCTCACTCAGGTAGCCATAAAGTTATCAGGATTTCCGGATAACAGAGTGATTGGATCGGGTACAGTGTTAGACAGTGCCAGATTAAGATATAAGCTTGGGGAACATTTATCTGTGGATAGCAGGAGTGTTCATGCATTTATAGTGGGAGAACATGGTGATAGTGAAGTTGTAGTATGGTCATCAGCAAATGTATCAGGTGTTCCACTAAGCGAAATGTGTGAAATGCGTGGACATTACAAGCATAAAGAAAATACAGAAGAAATAGCGACAGCAGTCAAAAACAGTGCTTATGAAATTATAAACAAAAAGCATGCTACATATTATGGAATTGCAATGTCTATAAAAAGAATCTGTGAAGTGATTATGAGAGACGAGAAATCAATACTTCCGGTATCGCACATGATTCATGGAATATATGAAATTGATGGTGTCGCTCTGAGTATGCCTGTTATTATAGGTGCAGATGGTGTTGAGTCAGATGTTCCTATTAATTTGAATGGAGAGGAAGCATTAAAGCTTAAAGAATCAGCGGATGCTTTGAAAAAAATTATAGAAACAATTGAACTATAAATTTTACATATGGAATTTATTAATTATAAGAAGTTATTTACACAGAAAGTTCAGTATCAGGAATTTATACATAAACCTGATGAATTTATGGAGCAACATAATGATGAGATAGAAGATCAGAATGAACAGATTATGGGAATTTTAAAATATCTCACAGAGTGGTTAGTGAATCACATTATATATGTTGATGGTCAAATTCCAAAAGGCTGATATAGTAAGAAAGGCTGTTATTCTTTAGAGAGTAACAGCTTTTATTATTTTGAAATTCAATTGGTTTGATGATATATTCGTACTGTTTAATCGTCAACAAGTTGTTGATGATTTGAATTTTTATGTAAATTATTAATCCCTTCTATATAATTCAGATTTATTACAGAAATTGACTTTATTTATCAAAATATTGACATCAGTATATATATATAATATACAATAATTGAGACAGCATATATCAAAAAGAGGAAAATTATGAGCAAATCAGAAAAGCAAATGGAAAAAGAAAACGCACGCAATCAGAAGATAATTGACACAGCGTTTCAAATATTTGTAGTGTAGTGGTAATGTAAGAACGCAGTCCGCAGATATAGATGTTGTCGGCATATCGGATATCGATAAAAAAGCGGTTATTGGAGAGCGCAAATTTAAGAATGAAAAGATTGATAAAGGTATTTACGAAACTTTGGTCAGAAGAGGAAAAGTTATCACTGCAAAATATAAAGTTTCAAAATATATATTCTTTTCATTATCTGGTTACACAGAATGGATAGAAAATCTGAAAGATGAAGATGTTTTGTTGCTAACACTGGATTCGCTTTATGAATGATGAAACAGTTTTTTATGAAATCTGAAAGAATTTACCCTCTTTTTATTGATATATTAATGGATATAATTTATTATTTATATATGATTTTATTTTATATATCTTGTAACAGATATGAAGCATAAGAAATCTTATTTATAGAAAATATAAAGCGTAAAAAATCATATTTATAGGAAAGAGGTATAAAAAATGGTAAAACATATTATTTTATGGAAGATTAAAGATGATAAGACAGAAGAAGAAAAAGAGCAGATAAGAGCAGGCGTTAAAGCAGGTCTAGAGGGACTCAAAGGCAGGATACCTGGACTTATTGACATAAAGGTGCAGACAGAAAGATTAAGTTCATCAAATGCAGATGTAATGTTAGATTCGACATTTGAAGATGAAGAATCACTTAAAGGATATGCAGTTCATAAAGACCATGTAAAAGTTGCAGATAATAATGTAAGACCTTATATGGAAGTAAGAATGTGCATTGATTACGAAATTTAACATAAAATATAGCATATAATATAAATGACAGACTGTTTAAAAAATTATGTTGAATTATGAACTTAGGTATTGCATGGCTAAATTATAGTCTGGATTACAGTTATATGCATATCAGATTGGAGAAAATATGTCAGTTTTAAAAGAATTCAAACCAGCAGAAGTATGGAAATATTTTGAAAAAATATGTGAGATTCCGCATGGTTCATCAAATACTAAGATGATAAGTGATTATTGCGTTGAATTTGCAAAGGAACACAACTTAAGATATATTCAGGATAAATCTAATAATGTTATCATATTTAAAGACGGAACAACGGGATATGAGAATTCACAGCCTGTAATCATTCAGGGACATTTAGATATGGTATGTGAGAAAGAAAATGACTGCCCGATTGATATGGAGAAAGAGGGCTTAGAACTCATAGTTGACGGAGATATGTTAAAGGCAGTTAAGACTACATTAGGCGGTGATGATGGTATTGCGATAGCTTATGCCCTTGCTATACTTGATTCGACAGACATACCTCACCCTCCGATAGAAGCCGTATTTACAGTGGACGAAGAGATAGGTATGTTAGGTGCAGCAGACATTGATTGTTCAGAGTTAAAGGGAAATATAATGCTTAACTTAGACTCGGAAGATGAGGGACATCTGTTAGTAAGCTGTGCAGGCGGGGCGACAGCAACCTGTCACGTACCTGTTAGATACGAAACAGTAAGTGATGTTAATGCAAATAAGGTTATGAAGTTAACAGTAACAGGATTAAATGGTGGACATTCAGGTGTAGAGATAGATAAGGAAAGAGCAAATGCTAACAGGATTATGGGCAGGGTATTAGATGCCATAAATGTTAAATATGTCTGCAGAATAATTTCAGTTGCAGGTGGCCTGAAAGACAACGCAATTCCAAGAGAATGTGTGGCAGAAATCGTTATTGCTGATAAAGATTTTGATAAAATAGACAGCTTGGTAGCAGAATATAATGATATTTTTAAGAATGAATATAAGAATACGGATAAGGATATTACTGTATTATTTAATTCAAATGATGATTCAAATATTAAATCAAATGATAGTTTAAATGTTTATTCGAATATTAATTCAAATGCCGGTACAAATAGTAATTTAATTAATGGTTTTGATAATTCTTGTAATATAGAAGTAATGGACACAGACAGCACTAACAAGGTTATCGCTGCACTTGTTAATCTTCCGGGTGGAATACAGAGGATGAGTACAGATATTAAAGGACTTGTCCAGACCTCACTCAATATGGGAATATTAAAGACTGTGAAAGATAATAGCGAAGTAAGTATGAGTTTCTCAGTACGAAGCAGCATTGGAAGTGAGAAACAGGAATTAATAGACCGTATGGACTGTCTTATGAGAGCGCTTGGAGGAAGTGTAACCTGCGTGGGTGAATATCCAGCATGGGAATATAAGAAAGATTCAACACTTCGTAACCTTATGATAGATATTTATAAGGAACAATATGGAGAAGAACCGATTGTGGAAGCTATTCACGCAGGCGTGGAATGTGGATTGTTTGCAGGCAAGATTAAAGATTTAGACTGCGTATCATTTGGTCCTGATATATTAGATATTCATACTACATCGGAGAGAATGTCTATAAGCAGCGTGGAGAGAACGTGGAAATATATATTGGAGATTCTTAAGAGACTAAGATAGTAAGTGAAAATATGAATCAGAAACAATAAAACACATATTTGAATATATTGGAGATTTATAAAAGAATAAGACGATAAGAATACAGACATATTCGCAAATCATCTAAAAATGATTTGAAAATCACTTGAAAATATTTTAAAATTTACAATAAGATTAACAGAAACTTAAGATAAGATTAAGATGTAATTGAATATTCATTAAGTTGTAAATTTAATGTAAATATGAAGCCGGTTTAATTGACCGGCTTTTATTATTCCTATATAATGAAAACAGTTTTAAAATAAAAGGAGGAAGCTAATGAGCAATAAAATGTTTAGAACTAAAAGAATCGTAGCATTGGCACTTGCAGGTATGATGTGTTTTCAGGTGACAGGCTGCGGAAAAAGTGATAGTAAGAAGAAAAAGGAGAAACTCGACCAATATGGTGTTGTCTCACAGGGTGAGATTAATCACAGCCTGGCAACTATAAGAGTGGAAGATGGAGAATTATATGGTTCATATTATGATTTTAATACTTCTACAAAAGAGCCGGGAGATATGGAAGGTAATGCAGGTCTTATAAAATATAATCTTGAGACAAAAGAGACAAAAGAAGTTAAAGCAGATGAAGATGTATATCTGAATACAGTTCTCAAAGATAAAGATGGCAATTACATAGCAAAAGGTTCTGTGTCTGTTGATACAGATTCTGAAGACAATGATAATGATGGCAAAGCTGACACATATTCATATTATGATGTTACTTATAAATATGATAAGGACTTTAATCTCATAGATAAAGTTAAAGGTGATGTGGTTACCCAGAATATGAATGAAGATGGTGGAGCAGATGCATCTGTAGCACAGGAATACACAGATGACGGAGATTTAGTTGAGTTATGTATGTCAGCAGAGACTACAGAATATTATTTAAAAATTACAGATAAAGATGGTAATGAAAAAGGAAAAATTGAGTGTGATGGCGGACAGTCATTTGATGCACTTCTTAAGTTACCTGATGGAGAAATGTTAGTTTCAAAATGGGGCAGCGACAAAGATGCCTTCTATAAGATAGATTTAGAGAATCTTAAGATAGGTGAAAAGGTTTTCGATATACCTGGATATGATGCAAATCAGTATTGTGCAGGTAAAGATAACACACTTATATGTGCTACAGAGGGATATGTGTACAGAATAAGTTATAAAGATAATAAAACATCTAAGATTATAAAATTATTAGACAGTGATATTAATCCTGATAATGTTCAGGCTGTATATGAATTATCAGATGGTACAATCGGTTGTATTGTTTCAGAAGATTCAGATATTACAGGAATTTATACATTTGAGAAACAGGATTCTAATAAATCAAGCAAAACAGAGATTAAATTAGGCGTATTATATCTTGATTCTGAACTTCAGGAGAGAGTTATTAACTTCAATAAGACAAATGATAAATACAGAATTGTAACAGTTGAGTATTATGACGATGAAGAAGAAGATTACGAAAATGTAATTTCAAGATTTAATTCAGATATAGCTTCAGGAAATTGTCCTGATATCATTGATTTCAGTTCAATGGAGGGATATCTTGAAAGATATGATGAAAAGGGATTACTTGAAGATTTAACACCTTATTTCAATAAGGAAGAGGATATTAAGTTAGATAAATTAGTACAGAGTGTTGTAAATACATACAAGATTAATGGTAAATTATATGTATTACCACAGTGCTTTACTATATCAGGCTGGTTTGGAGCAACTGATACAGTTGGTAAAGACATTCATTGGTCATTAGATGATTTCATTAATTTAACAAAGAGTTTACCAGATGGTGTTGAAATGATAAAAGATTTAACAAGTGACAGTCTGCTTAGTATGTGTACATCACAGTTAGACAGATATATCAACTGGGAAACAGGTGACTGCAGATTTAATTCAGATGAATTTGTTAAATTATTAGAATTCAGCAGCAATTATAAGAGCTCAGACGAATTTTACAAAGATTATGATGACAGCGAATATGTAGATGAGACAACATTAATCAGAGAAAATAAATTAGTTTTACAGAGTGCATTTTTAACTGACGTAGATGATTATTTAGTAGCAAAAGCAGTTTTTGGTAAAGATATATCATTCAAGGGAGAGCCTGTAGATGATGGAAATGGTGTAATAGTATCAGGAAGCGGAAGCTTATTAGCTATTTCAGCAAAATCTAAGAATAAAGATATTGCATGGGACTTCATTAAACAGTTCTATATTCCGGAAGATTCAGAAGAACGTAATTATTCTTCTTATTCATTTGGCTTCCCAATAATACAGTCAGAATTAGACAAACAATTAGAAGATGCAAAGACACCGGATACTTACACAGATGAAAATGGAAATGAACAGGTAGTAGAAAATGTATGGACAATCGGTGATGTTGAAGTCAAAGTCGGAGTAGCAAGTGATGATGACATCAATGCTATTAAAAACATTATTAATTCAATTGATGGAAGAAATTCATACGATATAAAGATTGGTGACATGATTACAGAAGAGGCAGAAGCATTCTTTAAAGGTCAGAAGACAGCAAAAGAAGTTGCAGATATTATTCAGAGCCGTATATCAATGTATGTAAAAGAGAACAAATAGCTTAGGAAGGCTTAGGTAAAATGGTTAAAATCACTAAGAAAAATAAAGGACATAAAAAGTCCGGCTGGGATAAGAAGAGCAGAATAAAATCTAATTTATTTATGCTTCCAAGTATACTGGGCGTATTAACATTTTTCGTTGTACCATTTTTTGTAGTTATCTATTATTCGGTGATAGATAATGTAGTTAGTAAAAAGTTTGTATTTCTTGATAATTTCATTAATGTTTTGAAGAATGAGGCTTTCAAAAAAGCAGCATTTAATACAATGAGATTCACATTTATAGCAGTGCCGCTAGCAGTCATCTTATCGATGCTGCTGGCATCACTGATGATGGAAAATATACCATTTAAGAGTCAGTTCAGAACATTATTCTTAACACCATTAATGGTTCCAGTGGCATCAGTAGTGCTTATTTTTCAGGTATTATTCCATTATAACGGTGTTGTAAATGATTTTATCAGAATATTTGGCGTAGATAAAATAGACTGGTTCAAATCTAAATATGCTCCGGTTGTAATAGTCATATTATTCCTATGGAAGAATCTCGGATATAATATGATATTGTTTATGGCGGCATATTCAAGTATTCCTAAAGAGATTATGGAAGTTGCAAGATTAGACAGTTCATCGAACTGGCAATTGTTCTGGAAAGTTAAATTAAGATATTTGTCACCAACGATAATGTTTGTAACAGTTCTATCAGTAATCAATTCGTTTAAGGTGTTCAGGGAAGTCTATCTTCTGACGGGCGATTATCCGTATGAGAGTCTGTATATGCTGCAGCATTTTATGAATAATACGTTTGCTTCGTTAGATTACCAGAAATTATCGGCAGCGGCAGTTATTATGTTTGATGTGATGGTAATTATCATAGGCATTCTTTTTGTAGTAGAAAATAGATACGGAAAGGATGTGGAAGAATAATGAAGAAAAAATCGGTAAAAAGAATTACTAAGATAGGAACAAAGACATTAGTCGCATTGGTATTTGTAATATTTTTCGTAATTCCGATTGTACTTACCATATGTAATTCGTTTATGAATGAAACTGAGATTACAGCTAATTATGGTAAAGTATTTGATACAAGTGATAGTGGTTCACACAAGTTCATTTCAGAAAAGGTTAATCTGAAATTTATACCTGATAAAGTGTCATTCAGTCAGTATATAACGGTATTATTCAAGAGTCCGGATTATCTGATTAAATTCTGGAATTCAGTATTGTATGTTGTGCCGATAGTAATTGTCCAATTGTTAATTGCATCTTTGACAGCATATGGTTTTACACGTTTCAGAGGTAAGAAGAAAGAAATCGTATTCTTCGTATATGTTATTATGATGCTTATGCCATATCAGGTTACGTTAGTACCTAATTTCTTAGTATCGAAATGGTTACATATACTTTATACCAAATGGGCAATTCTGTTGCCGGGCTTCTTCTCGCCATTCAGTGTATATCTGCTGACTAAATATATGAGACGAATTTCACCGGCAATTATTGAAGCTGCTAAGATGGACGGAGCAGGAGAATGGCAGATATTCAGACGAATATGTATGCCATTATGTAAAAGCGCATTATTTTCAGTTGGAATACTTGTATTTATAGATTATTGGAATATGGTGGAACAGCCACTTATTTTATTAAAGAGTCAGGACAAATATCCGTTATCCATATTCTTATCGAGAATCAATTCAGGTGAAATCGGTCTTGCATTTGCGGTAGCGGTAATTTATATGATACCAAGTCTGCTGGTATTCTTATATGGTGAAGAATATCTCGTAGATGGTATAACATCGCAAAGTGGTATTAAAGGCTAGTGCGAAATTCAAGGCTAGTGCGAAATTAAAGGCTAGTGCGAAATTCAAGGAAAACGAGAATAAGTACAAAGATTGGTTAATAAAATCGCTATACAGGTAAACGTGGAGGTAGAAATGGAAGAAAAACAACACATAGCAAGAAAAAAGTGGGTAAAAAGATTTGCGATAGTTTTCTTTGTAGTTCTGTTATTACTTACTTTCTTTTCAAATACAATTATGAATCATTCACTTCCTCAGGTAGCAACCCAGGCAATTGAGTCGGATTCAGTATCAGCAAAGGTAAGAGGAACCGGAACAATTGAATCCGGTGAAGCAAAAGAAGTAGCTATTAGTGAGAGCAGAGAAGTTGAAGAAGTGCTTGTTAAGGCAGGTGACACTGTTAAGAAAGATGATGTGTTAGTGAAGCTAAAAGGCGGCGACAGTTCAGAGATAACTACAGCACAGGCTGAATTAGATAATCTTAAGACTGCATATAGAAACAGTATTTTAGTTAATGAAACAGACCAGTCTTTAGTAAATAAGGCTGAAAGCGGTAAAGATTATTATGACGAGAACAGAGCCACACTTGCTGCATTATCTGCAAAAGTAACGGCAGCACAGGATAAAGTTAACAGTATACAGGAACAGATAAACAAGTTAAATGCCGCAAGTGGTCAGACAAGTGGAGATAATGTATCAGGTGACGGAGCAGATGACACAGGTATGGATGATAATGCTAATACTAATCCATCTAATCCTGAACTTGATAAGCTGAATCAGAGCCTTGAGGCAGCACAGAAAGAATTAGAAGCTGTTACAAAAGAGCATGCGGATTATTTAGCAGATATTAATACAGTTAATGATTTACGTTCACAGTATGAAGCTATTAAGACAGCAGAACAGAATATTGAGAAGTTAAAACAGAATTCTGTAGGAAATGAAATCAAGTCAACAGTAGACGGAACAATCCTTACAGTTGATGTCAAGAATGGAGATACAATTTCTCCTGATACACCATTTATTACGATTCAGAATAAAGATAATGGTTATTCATTAACTATTTCGGTTACAAAAGACCAGGTTAAAAAGGTTAAAATAGGTGATGAGGCTACAATATCTAATTCATGGTATTATGGAGATGTCAAGGCAACACTTACAACTATTAAGAACGATCCTGCTGCACCGGGTAAACAGAAGTTATTAGTTCTGAATATTGAGGGTGATGTGGAAGCAGGTTCAACCATGACAGTTTCATTAGGTGATAAGAGTGCGACATATGATTATGTAGTGCCTAACAGTTCAATAAGAGAAGATAATAACGGTAAATTTATCTTAGTTGTTAAAGAGAAAAGTAGTCCATTAGGAAACAGATATGTTGCAAAACGTATAAATGTGGAAGTATTAGTGACTGACGATTCTAAATCTGCCATAAAGGGTGCTTTAGAGGGTGGCGAATATGTTATTACAACCTCAAGCAAATTAATTAAAGCAGGTGATCTTATAAGACTGGCAGATTAACCCTGGCGCATAAGCGACCTTGAAATGGAGACTGATTATGAAAGATTTTATTAAAAAAATAATAAAATATGTAGTTGCTGTTATACTTCTAGTAATTCCGGTCCTTATTATTAATTATCAGAAAAATAATGATGTGTCACATGATGCTGCACTCAGATGGGATAGTTCAGGTAAATCTGCACATATAAGTGTATTTATGTCGGAAGATGCAAAGTTCACTCTTAATAATGTAATGGAGTTCGAGGAAAATATGAAAAATACCCTTACAGAGAGTAATGCACTTACTAATAAATCCGGCTATAATACATGGATTGACAGTTACAGTGCCAAAGGACAGTTGACTATAAGCAGAGATGATGTTAATGCCGAAGTATCGGCTATTGGTGTGGGAGGAGATTTCTTCTTCTTTCACCCATTAGAATTAGTTAACGGTTCATACTTTACACCTGATAATCTTATGGACGATTTGTTAGTGCTTGATGAAGATACGGCATGGAGATTATTTGGAAGTACTGACATACAGGGTATGACAGTAGAGATTAATGGCAAAGAATATATAATTTCAGGTGTTATTAAAAGAGATGAAGGCAGACTTAATAAGGAAGCCGGTAATAACAAGCCTACTGTATATGTTTCATATAATTTGCTTAATACAGGCGAAGAAGAGACTTATATAACGGATTATGAAGTTATATTACCTGATTTAACTAAGAATTATGCATATAAGATTGTTAAAAAAGGAATTGATTTATCAGAGGATAACAGAGATATTGTTAAGACAGATGACAGGTATTCAGTAACATCTCTTATCAAATTATTGAAAACCTATGGAAAACGTTCAATGAAAACGAACGGAGTTGTATATCCATATTGGGAAAATGTTGCAAGAGGACGAGAAGATATCTGTGTGTATGCGTTACTTGCAGAAATAATTATTGCTGTCATATGTATAGTATATGTTGTTATCAAATTGGTTAAATTATTAAGAAGAAATTCTGAGAATATAAAGAAATGGTTTAGCAATGTATTCGAAGCTGTTAAATATAAATTAAGCCGTAAAAAGGAAGTCGAAAGACCTGAAATTAATACGGTTATATTTGACATTGGCAACGTATTAGCTAAATTTGTTCCTATGCAATACCTTAAATCTATCGGATATGATGGAGAAGAAAGAGATGAGATATTCAATGCCATTATAGAAAATGATATATGGAATGAATATGACAAAGGAATTATGACAGAGACCGAAGTCATAAATAAATATATAGAAAGATATCCAGAGTTAGAAGATGCAGTCAGAAAAGTATTCTCTGATATGAAAGGTATCGTGAGACGATTTGAATATACCGATGAATGGATAGAGAGTCTGAAAGAACAGAATATCAGAGTGTTGTACTTATCAAATATTAGTAAGACTTTATATAATGACTGTGAGGAAGAACTTAATTTCGTTGATGATATGGACGGAGGAATACTGTCCTTCGAAGAGAAATGTTCTAAGCCAGATTCAGAGATTTATAAAAAGCTTATTAATAGATATAATTTAGAGCCTGATGCATGTATATTTGTCGATGACAGACAGGCAAATATCAAAGCGGCAGCAGATATCGGATTAAATGGAATATATTTTAACTCGTATGATGAGGCAAGCAGGGAAATAATAGAATTAATTAACAAAAGAAACACAATTTAGTAATATAAACCTCTTGACAATGAGTATAATAACTGTATAATGTAGTTATGAAAACTACATTATACAGTTATTTGTGTTTTGATATAGAATGGAGGGTTACACATGGATTGTGGAATTACTAAAAAGAAAAGTTATCTTGAACAGAAGATTGCCATACCTAAATATACATTAGGAGAAGAATTGATAAGCTCTATTTCCCATGGAGTAGGTGCAGGACTTGGAATCGCAGCATTATGCCTGTGTGTTTCGTTGTCCTACAGACACCAGAATATGTGGGGCGTGGTAAGTAGCTGGGTATTCGGACTCTCATTGATTATTTTATATAGTATGTCATGCATTTACCATGCATTAAAGCCTAATAATGCTAAGAGAGTAATGAGAATATTCGACCATTGCACGATTTTCTTATTAATAGCAGGAACATATACACCATTTACACTTGTATCATTAAGAGACAGTGTTGGCTGGATATTATTCGGAGTTATATGGGCAGCAGCCGTAATTGGTATCATTCTTAATGCTATAGATATGGAGAAATTCAAGGTAATATCAATGATATGTTATTTGGCAATGGGCTGGGCGATTGTATTCGCATTTAACCCACTTATGAGAGCAGTTCCCGGTAAAGGCATTGAATTATTAGTTGCAGGTGGAATCTCATATACAATCGGTGCAGTTATATACGGAATTGGAAGTAAAGTGAAATATATGCATTCAATCTGGCACTTCTTTGTATTAGGTGGAAGTATACTACATTTCTTATGTATATATATGTATGTGTTGTAATATATGTGTCGGGATTGATAATTATAATTTAGTCTTTAAGTGGTCTGACAATAATGAAACTGAATAAAATCAGTAAAATAGTTATAACCCATGAAATTGGAAATGCAATAAAAAGTGTTTTCAGAGAATGATGATATCTGAAAATAGTGCATATCCATATAATTCTAAAAGCACATGTACCAATTATCGTAATTATTGCTGGAAGCAGCGAATGACCACAACCTCTTAGAACACCGGACGGAATTTCATACAGATTGCATATAGGCTCAAACGACAGGATACACATAATTCTTATACATGAATTTCTTATAACAGCCTGTTCTGTAGAGAATAGTCCTGAAAAATTATTTCTAAATATTACAATTGGTACAATGATAAGTGAACTGAATATTATAGAGAATAAGGTGCAGAAGAATAGTATTTTTCTGCATCTTTTCTTGTTATTTGCAGCATAGTTCTGGCTGGTAAATGTGGTCGCAGTCTGACCAAATGCAGTAATAACATAGTAAGAGAGATATTCAAAATTCATTGCAATAGTGCTGCCTGCTGTGGCGATTGCACCGAAGCTGTTAACAGAAGCCTGAACGAAGATATTTGCAAAGCAGAAAACAGCTCCCTGAATGGCTGATGGAATACCGATTTGTAATATTCTAAGCATATAATTAGAATTTATATGTAATTTCCTAAATGATAAATGGAAAATAGTAGTGTCTTTATGTAAACGGAACAGAACCATAATTGCAGAAAGAACAGTTGATATATCGGTGGCAATTGCAACACCCATAACACCTAAATGAAATACTATTACAAGAATAAGATTAAGAATTACATTTACAATACCTGCGATTGTGAGGGCGATAAACGGATAACGGCTGTCACCTCTTGCACGAAGTATGGCAGAACCAAAATCATATAATAATAAAAAAGGATAACCGATAAAATAAATTCTAAGATAGATTTCGGCAGATGTCATAATGTCAGACGGAGTTTTTATAAGTGTAAGCAATGGATTAGTAAGAAATTGTCCGATAACTAATCCGATAATACCTGTTATAGTGGCTAAAACAATTGAAGTATGCAGAATCTCTGGTACATCATTTAGGCTATTCTGACCGATTTTATTAGCAATCAGTATATTTGCACCAATTGACAGACCGGAAGACAAAGTGACGATAAGAGCGATAATTTCACCATTTGTTCCGACAGCGGCAAGTGCATTTGAATCACCAAAATATCCGACAATAGAAGTGTCTGCTGCATTAAATAATTGCTGGAGAATACTGCTGAGTGCAATAGGCAGTGTAAACAGTAGTAGTTTAGATATCAGTGAACCATGGAGCATATCCATTTTCGTAGTTGAAGTATTCATTTTAAGCCTCATTTCTAATAAAAATTTCCTTGAAGTATTATAAGCAATCATATAGAATATAAAAAGCGAATAAAAACGATTATATATATCGAAAAAAGGAATATAATGATGGATAATAATATATTGAAATATTTAGCATTTATTAAAACCGTTGATAAAGGAAGCTTTACTAAAGCAGCGGAGGAGTTAAATTATGCGCAATCCTCAGTAAGTAAGATGGTGGCAGATTTAGAAAATGAATGGGGTGTAACATTATTAGAGAGGGGCAGAAATGGGTTGTGTCTGACTTCGGCAGGGGAACAGATACTTCCGTATGCAAGAACGATTATTAATGATTTTCAGAAGATGGACGAGTTTGTACATCAGCTAAAAGGCATTCAGACGGGTACCGTAAGAATTGGAACATTTGCAAGTGTGGCAATAAACTGGCTGCCGGATATATTTGCAGAATTCCAAAGGTATTATCCGGGAATAGATTATGAAATGTTATTAGGAGATTATGATGAAATCGAAAAATGGATTGAAGAGGGACGCGTTGATTGTGGATTCATAAGTCTGCCATCAAAGGCGAAATTAGACACCATTTTCCTTAAAAATGATGAATATAAGGTTGTTTTACCGCCTAATCATAAGCTTGCCCAAAATGAGAGAATTAATATTAAAGATTTAGAGGGAGAACAATTTCTGTTATTAGAGCATGGAGGAAAAACGGAAGTATCTGAATTGTTAGAAAAGAGTAAAGTAACTCCGAAGATTCGTTTTACTACGTGGGAAGATTTTGCGATTATGTCTATGGTGGAAAAAGGGCTTGGAATAGGTATTTTACCGGAAATGATTTTGCAGCGTATTCCATACAGAATTGAGATAAGGTCGCTCGAAGTTCCATATTACAGAGAGATAGGAATAGCAATGAAGAATATTAAGCGTTTAACACCGGCAACTGAAAAGTTTATGGAATATTTGAAGAAAAAGCTGTTGGTTTAAAGATTTATTTACGTGTGATATAATTATATAAAAATAGTTTTTGCCGAGGTAATTAAATTGAATGAAGAAAGATATGCTAAGATAAGTAATTGGTTTCGTGGTAACGAAAAGAGAATGAAAATATTGAACATATTATATAAAGGTCTGCCAATAGTTACAATGATTGAATATGCAGCCGTAGTTATATTTGAAATATTTCAGGGTAAAAGTAAGTTAGAAGAAATAATCAGAGTGATTATTGTTCCATTAATTACATTTGGAATATGTACGGTTGCGCGTAAAGTGGTTAATGAAAAGCGGCCTTATGAGGCAATGAACATTACACCATTAATAAAGAAAGATAAAAAAGGGCAGTCATTTCCAAGCAGACACGTATTATCAGCGACCATTATTGCAATGGCATCAATGTATGTTAATGTGCCGCTTGGTGTTATTATGATGTTAATAAGTGTTGCGATTGCGGTTGTAAGACCGGTAGCAGGTGTTCATTATATACGTGATGTAATCGGGGGATTGGTAATTGGAATTGTGTGCGGGATTATGGGGTTCTATGTGTTTTAAATGATAGATTTTAATGTATAGATTATATATTATTTTGTGTACATTCAACATAAATACATACATTTAAGCTGAGATGTTCATCTGTGACACACATTAGTTTAATCGTGTGCCACAGATGAATTCAAATAATCAAAAAACAAAAATACCTATAAAAAATTCAGCAGTTTAGTTCAGAGTCATATTACGATTTCATAAGTTTTGGTAAATCACGTTTATCTAATACAACTATAAATGAATATTCCTTTTTAATTGGAATATCAGGGTCTAGATTCATAACAATATCGTTCTTGTCACGAATACCGATAACATTAATATTTAAGCGTTTACGGAGATTAAGTTCTCGTAAAGTCTTGCCTATCCAGTCCGCTCTTGCTGCAATTTCAATCATTCGTACCGTACTTGATAACTCGATAAATTCCTTGAAATTACCGGAAATAAGGCTTCTTGCAACACGAAGTCCTGATTCTTTCTCAGGAATAATTACCTTATCAGCACCGACCTTTTTAAGGATTGTTGAGTGAATTTCTTCACCCGATTTTGCCATAATATAAGGAACACCTGCCTCTTTACAGATAATTGTTGCCATAATGCTTGCATCAAGATTACTTGTAATAGAGATAATTACACCGTCCATATTTGAAAGACCGAGAGACTCCATAGTCTCCATATCACATACATCGACTTTCATTGCACGTGTAACGTATGGTGCAATTTCGTGAACTTTTTCTTCGTCTATATCAAGAGCAAGGACTTCAGCCCCGATTTGAGCAAGCTCGCGTGCAACACTTTCTCCAAATTTTCCTAAACCAAATACTGCAAATGATTTCTTCTTCATATCAATCTCCATTCCGCAGACGTTTACGTCGGAGGAATCGCGAGCAAAATTTCAGATTTTGCTCGCAGTAAGAACTAAATGTGACGTCTGCGACACATTTAGCTGTGTGAAAAATAATCGCATCTGCATTATTTTTCACACTAATCTCCATTCATTTATTTTATATAATTATCCAACAGTAATGTCCTCGCGTGGGAACATTGCCAGACCATATTTACTTTTTCTTGAACTGAATACGATAGGCAGAGTCATTGGACCGAGTCTGCCGGCATACATACATATGATTATAATGATTTTACCTGATAAATCAAGGGTGGCGGTATAATCTCTTGTAAGTCCTACGGTTGCAATGGCACTCGTTGATTCAAACATAATGTCAAGTAAATCGCCACCTGTATAAGTCGATAATATTATTATACTTGTAAATAAGAAACATAAACTTACTAAGACAACAGCAAGAGCCTTTCTCATAGTTCTGTTTGGAATACGTCTGCCATAGGCTGTTCCATATTCGCTGCCTTTTACAGCCGACATTGCAGCAATAATGATAAGTGCAAATGTAGTAGTCTTGACACCGCCTGCCGTTCCGACTGGAGAACCACCGATAAACATAAGAATCAGACAGAACAATGTCGTTGCATCACGCATACCTTTCTGGGAAAATGTAAAGAACCCTGCCGTTCTGGTAGTAACGGACTGGAAAAATGATGCAAGAATTTTATGAGGAACAGACATATTTCCTATGGTAGCAGGATTATTATATTCTAAAGCAAATACAATAACTGCACCAATTATAATAAGCGAAATACTGACTGTCAGAACTATTTTAGTGTGCAGACAAAGTCTGTTAAAGAAAGCATTACGAGGCATTTCCTTATTTCTTATGGCACGTATATTTTTTAAAATGTCAAACCACACGATAAAGCCAAGACCTCCCATTGTAATAAGAAACATTGTCGTAAGATTTACATTGACATTTGTTGCATATCCAGCCAGACTGGATGGCCCGATTAAATCAATACCAGCATTGCAGAATGCAGAAATTGAGGTGAATACAGATATCCAGATGCCTTTAGCCAGTCCAAAATCAGGAATAAATGTAAATGAATAAAGAAATGCACCGATAAATTCAATTGTAAATGTTCCGATAAGAACTTTGCGAGTAAATCTAACAAGTCCGGTTAGCGAATCAAGATTAAATGCATCCTGCAACAATATACGACCTTTTAAAGTTACCTTTCTGCGTAAAAGTAACATAAGAGAAGTCGTAAATGTAATAATGCCGAGTCCACCGCATTGTATAAGAAATAAAATTACAATTTGTCCAAAGAGGCTCCAGTGTTCAAATGTATTTACAACGACTAAACCAGTCACACATACTGATGTGGTAGATGTAAAAAGTGCATCGACAAAAGGTGTGTAAGTGCCGTCAGCCGATGAAACAGGTAGCATTAGTAATAAAGAACCTCCGATAACTGCAAGCAGAAATCCGAGGGCAATCATTTGTGTGGTTGATAATTGTAATTTATGTTTAGGGTTAGCTAAGCTCATTTTAAACCTCATTTCTTGACACATTAATATATGTATATTATAAAGGTAAAAATATATTTTGCAATAAATAAATGCGAATAAAATCTGATTGACAAAAGAATATATGAATGGTATCATATTTAAGCACGTTAAACGTGAAATGCGGATGTGGCGGAACTGGCAGACGCGCTAGACTTAGGATCTAGTGGGAGACCGTGCAGGTTCGATTCCTGTCATCCGCACTACAGGAAAGCTTAGTATGCTCTACGGAATGGAGAATAAGCTTTCCTTTTTTGTGGTAGATTAGTTTAATTTAGAAAGAGAATGATAGATATGTATGAGAATATATTTAGTCTGGAATTACCGGTAGGAGAGAGATTAAAGCTTGTAAGAAACAGATTAGTGCCAGAAGAATATAAAGAGTTAAGTAATAATGAATTAGAGAAGAAGAATCTAAAAAGAATCTCCATTGTAACAGGAATACACGGAGATGAGATGGAGGGGCAATATATCTGCTATGAACTCATTAAGAGAATCGAGGAGAATAAGGATTGTCTTAAAGGGATAGTAGACATTTACCCGGCTGTAAATATGTTAGGTTTAGACAATGCAATCCACACAATACCAAAAGAACGACTTGATATGAATCATATATTTCCGGGTTCGGCAAACGGAAGAATGATGGAGAGAATTGCATTTGCATTAACGGAAAATGTCTTAGGCTCGTCAATATGTATCGATGTTCATGGAAGTGACATTTTCTCAAGGGAAAGCTTGCAGGTCCGGTTAAATGAGGACTTTGCGGATAAAGTTTTACCATATGCAAGACTTATAAATGCAAATGTAATATGGATTAATCCTAATCCGACTGTGTCAGATTCGACACTTACACATAGTTTAAATTGTATGGGAGTTCCTGCATTTGCGGTAGAATGTGGCATTGGTAACTCAATCAATAAAGCTGATGGAGATAAGATTGTCGAGGGAATATTTAATGTGATGTCGGAATTTGAGATTTGGAGTGGAGAAAAATATAGTGTATCAGAGGCTCCGGTCTGCAATGATGATGGCGTGGAATTTATAAGAGCTGATAAGGCGGGATTATTTATTTCGGAAATCAGTGATTTTGAAGAACTGAAAGAGGGACAGCTTATAGGCAGAGTAGTCGATGTTATGAAAAATGAGGTGCTTCAGGAAGTCAGGGCTAATCACGATGGCATCTTATTTACTATAAGAGAATTTCCGATGGTGTATGAGGGCGCTTTGTTGGCACGAATACTTATAGGTAGGGATATGGAGGATAGTGCGAAAGAATTGCGCTGATGCGCCAACCCTTTCGCACGGCTATTTGCTTTAGAGCGAAAGCAAATAGCCTTTATGGCAAGTCAGAAATCGCCTTCGCGAATTTCTGACTGCCTCATCGCAAATAAATTGCTCAGAAATGAGGATTACAATGAATAAGGTAGAAATATGCAGAATAAAATCGCCATACAGAGATGATATGGTAGTTAATGGATATTTATTTGGAAAAGGTGAAGAGTCAGCGTGTATTATCGGCTCAATGCGAGGTACAGAGATTCAGCAGACCTATATATGTTCACAGATTGTGAAAACATTAAAGGGACTTGAGCATAACGGAAATATCTGCGCAAATAAATCGGTGCTTGTCATACCAACAGTTAATCCATATGCGCTAAATACCGGAAGAAAGTTCTGGGGCGTGGAGGACGAGGACATTAACAGAGCATATCCGGGCAGAGAATTTGGTAAGACAAATGAGAGAATTGCCAGACAGGTTATGGAATATGTGAAGAATTATACATTTGGAATACAGTTTCCATCATTTTATGCGGATGGCGAATTTATACCACATATAAGAATGATGGAGACAGGTTATCAGAATACATCACTTGCGAATCTGTTCGGATTACCATTTGTAGTTGTAAGAAAACCACAGCCAATTGACACTACAACTTTGAATTATAACTGGCAGAATGAGATGACAGCAGCATTTTCGGTATATTCAGGCTACAATGAGACAATTAATGAAGAAAAGGCTAAACAATCAGTATCAGCGGTTCTTCGTTTTCTTACAAGAATGGGAATAATCAGATATGACAGTCTTAGCGGATATATAAGCCATGTTATAGACGAAGATTCACTTACAAATATTTATTCGGGAAGCGGTGGCTTCTTAAGAAAATTAAAGAAAATCGGCAAGGAAGTACATTACGGGGAAGTTGTTGCAGAGGTTATAGATCCATTTGAGGGAGAAGTCAAAGAACAGATTAAAGCACCTACAGATGGAATTATATTTTTTGCACAGCGTGAGCCATTAATAAATGAATCAGATATAGTATATAGAATTGTCAGAAGAATACATGAATAAATCACATAATTAATTAGGTGATTAACTATGAAAAATCTTGACTTTAACCAATCTCTATGATACTTTTATAAAGATTGATTAATATAGTAAAGGCTATGAAGAGAGATAGTAGTTATTATGAAGATTTCAGAGAGAAGACGTATGGTGCAAGTCTTTATCGGAGTAATAGTGAACCAGTCTCAGAGCTTTGAACCGAAAGCAATTAAGAATAGTTATGCAATGGTAATTATATAAAATATATAATAGTAAATATATAAGAATGATTATATAAAATGCATAAAAAGCAATTTATTTGCAAGTAGGCTTCAACGGAGGTCCACCGTTAAAAGGAAGATAATGAGTGCAGTTTACTGAATTTAGGTGGTAACACGGATATGATTATTCGCCCTAAGCTAGATATGATTATATATAGCTTGGGGCATTATTATTGTATAGGAAAATGTCGGATAAAGCGATATAAAAGTATCACAAAAAAGGTATCACAAAACATCGCAAAATTATATTCATTTATCAGGAATTAATTTTAGACATTTAAGAATAATCAGTGTAACTACCAGTTCTATATTAAACAGATAAGAAGTTAATCACAGGCGTTGTAATGATTAACAGATTATAAGATGGCAGGAATATGAAAATGCAGAGCAGGTAACAAACAGGTAACAATCTGTAATGCATTTGCAAGTGCCAATATAAGATTAAATTTGAATGTCAACGCAGAAAAGAGGATAAAATGGCAAACGATAAGAAATTAGTAGAAGCAATTACAGCTATGGAAGATGATTTTGCACAGTGGTATACTGATGTAGTTAAAAAAGCAGAACTTATGGGATATTCAAGTGTTAAGGGCTGTATGATATTTAAACCGGCAGGATATGCAATATGGGAAAATATCCAGCATGAATTAGATAGAAGATTTAAAGAGACAGGCGTAGAAAATGTATATATGCCAATGTTTATTCCTGAAAGTCTTTTAGAGAGAGAAAAAGACCATGTAGAAGGCTTTGCACCTGAAGTAGCATGGGTAACAATGGGCGGTTTGAATAAGTTACAGGAAAGACTTTGTGTTCGTCCAACATCAGAAACATTATTCTGTGATTTCTATAAAGATGAGATTCAGTCATACAGAGATTTACCAAAGGTATATAATCAGTGGTGTTCAGTAGTAAGATGGGAGAAAGAGACAAGACCATTCTTACGTTCAAGAGAATTCTTATGGCAGGAGGGACACACAGCCCATGCAACAGCAGAAGAAGCAGAAGAAAGAACACAGCAGATGCTTAATGTGTATGCGGATTTCTGTGAAGAAGTATTAGCAATTCCTGTTGTAAGAGGACGTAAAACAGATAAAGAGAAATTCGCAGGCGCAGAAGCAACATATACAATTGAAGCACTTATGCATGATGGTAAAGCACTTCAGTCAGGTACAAGTCACAACTTTGGTGATGGCTTTGCTAAAGCATTTGGTATACAGTTTACAGACAAAGATAATAAATTAAAATATGTTCATCAGACATCATGGGGAATGACAACAAGACTTATCGGTGCGGTTATAATGGTTCATGGTGATAACAGAGGCCTTGTACTTCCACCAAAAGTAGCACCAACACAGGTTGCAATTATTCCAATTATGCAGAAAAAAGAGGGCGTGTTAGACAAGGCATACGAAGTTAAGAATATGCTTTCTAATTTCAGAGTAAAAGTAGATGACAGCGATAAGAGTCCTGGCTGGAAGTTCTCAGAACAGGAAATGAGAGGTATTCCGGTAAGAATCGAAATGGGACCTAGAGATATTGAAGCTAATCAGGCAATAATTGTCAGAAGAGATACAAGCGAAAAGATTACAGTTTCAATTGATGAATTGAACGATAAAGTCGGAGAAATCTTAGAGGCAATGCAGAAAGAAATGCTTGAAAGAGCAAGAGTTCACAGAGATAACCATACATCTGTAGCTACAAATTATGAAGAATTTAAAGATGCAGTTGCTAATAAGCCAGGCTTTATTAAAGCAATGTGGTGTGGTAATCAGGAATGTGAAGATAAGATAAAAGAAGAGACAACAGCTACATCAAGATGTATGCCATTTAATCAGGAGCATTTATCAGATGTATGTGTATGCTGTGGTAAACCTGCGAAGGCAATGGTATACTGGGGTAAGGCATACTAAGATAAAGTAGAATGGTAGTAGAATAGTATAAGAAAATATATTATTAAAAGCTTCATAGAGTCAGAATCAATTGGCTTTGTGAGGCTTTTAGTTATATTGAATAGGAAAATGTCACATAAGTAGTGCAGAATATCGAAGATGAATATTTGCTATTATAAATAAGTAATTAACTTTGCAGTCGTATTCTGCTGGAAAATGAAATTTTGAAATTTTAAACTTAGCAGAACTCGAAAGTTATAATTGTAAGTATGCAAATCAGATGATATAATTATATTTATGATAAGAAAACTGTTTAACGTGATGACAGGAGAAAGGTATGGCTTCAGATAATAAACTTAACATTACCGATTCAACAGAACTTGCAAGAATGGAAGAAAAGATAAGCAAGAAAAAAGCCGTTGAATTATTTGAAAATGGATATTTAGATAATTATGAAGTTGGAACATTTAAGATGCTTGCGGCAATTCATAAATATTTATTTGAGGACATATATGATTTTGCAGGTGAAGTTAGAACTGTAAACATTGCAAAAGGTAATTTTAGATTTGCACCAGTGATGTATTTACAGGCTGCTCTTGAAAATGTTGAGAAGATGCCACAGTCAACATTTGATGAAATTGTTGAGAAGTATGTCGAGATGAATATAGCACATCCGTTCAGAGAGGGTAATGGACGAAGTACCAGAATATGGCTTGATTTAATTCTAAAAAAGGAATTGCATATGGTAGTTGATTGGAGTGCTGTTGATAAAGAAGATTACCTTATGGCAATGGAAAGAAGTCCGATAAAAGATATTGAAATAAAATATATTCTAAAACAAGCACTGACAGATAAGATTAATGATAGAGAAGTGTATATGAAAGGAATAGACCATAGTTATTATTATGAGGGTTATTCTATATACAAGGCTGAAGAGTTGTTATGAAACATTTAAAGAACAATTTTAAATAAAGAGAATTGGATGAGAAGTCAGTTTGTGCAAGTTTTGCACAAACTGACAATATTGAAAAACATTATCAAAAAGAGCATTATAGGTGAAAAATGCGATAATTCAAAGCAATTTACCAGGAATTATTGTATAGAATGCATTTATAATGCTCTTTTGTTAGTTGACAAATAAAATAAAATGTATTATATAATATAACACACCCCTCCCCGGGGGTATCGGAATATTTGTTGTAAAACTAATAAAACAAATTATTACGCAATATTATATAGAAAACGAGGTGAAGAAATGCAGGCAGACAGAGATAAAGTAATGAGACTTCTTAAAACTGCAAGAGGGCAGATAGATGGAATTATTAAAATGGTTGAAGAGGACAGATATTGTATAGACATATCCAGACAATTAATGTCGGCTTCAGCGATACTTAATACAACTAACAAGGAAGTGCTTTCGGCGCATTTGAAGAGCTGTATTAATTGTGCAGAGACAAAAGAAGAAAGAGATGCAAAAGTTGATGAAATGATGGCAATAATAAGTAAGATATCAAAATAATATTGCGGATTGGAGAATATTATGAAAGACAAGTTTAGTATAACCGGGATGTCATGTGCTGCCTGCCAGTCACGAGTTGAGAAAGCTGTGAACGGATTAGATGGTGTATCCGTTGCAAGTGTTAATCTTCTGACTAACAGCATGGTAGCTGACTATGATGAAAATGTTTTAAGTTGTGATGATATTATTAAAGCTGTAGAAAAGGCAGGATATGGAGCAAAAGTTGTCTCAGATAATGGTGCGGGAAATGATTCTGCTAATAAAGCTGGTAATAAAACTAAAACTAATGGAGAAGCAGATGCTAATGAGAAAATATATGCAGATTTCAAAAGACGTCTTATAGTATCGTTTGCATTTCTTATACCGTTAATGTATGTTTCTATGGGACATATGGTCGGTCTGCCGCTTCCAGGGTTCCTGTCAGGTCATAGTAATGCAGTTTCATTTGCATTTACACAGTTTCTATTGTGTATTCCGGTTCTATATGTTAACCGGATATATTTTAAGAGAGGCTTTAAGGCATTATTTCATTTGAATCCTAATATGGACAGCCTGATTGCAGTTGGTTCAAGTGCTGCACTTATATATGGAATATTTGCAATATACAGAATGAGTTACGCACTTGGTTCAGGTGATATGGAAGTAGTCATGAGATATCATCATGATTTATATTTCGAATCATCAGTTATGATATTATCGCTTATTACAGTAGGTAAATTCTTAGAGGCTAAATCTAAGGGGAAGACGAGTGAAGCACTTAGAAAACTTATAGATATGGCGCCTAAGAAAGCTATTATCGAGGTAAATGGCGAACAGAAAGAAGTGTCTGTAGATGAAGTTAAAGTATCTGATATAGTAATAGTTAAACCGGGAAGCAATATATCTGTAGATGGTATTATTATAGAGGGAAATACAAGCGTTGATGAGGCTGCCATTACAGGTGAGAGTATTCCGGTAGAAAAAGTGGCAGGTGATGAAGTTATCGCAGCTACAATTAACAAGACTGGTTTTGTTAAGGTAAAGGCATCAAGAGTTGGTGCAGACACTACATTTTCTAAGATAATAAAACTTGTGGACGAAGCAAGTGCAAGTAAAGCACCGATAGCTAAGATTGCAGATAAGATTTCAGGAATATTTGTGCCGGTAGTAATGGCTATCGCAGTGGTAACATTTGTGATATGGCTTATATCATGTGCGACATTTGAATTTGCTTTATCGTGTGCAATATGCGTGTTGGTTATTTCGTGTCCATGCGCACTGGGACTTGCTACACCTGTTGCCATTATGGTTGGTACGGGAAAAGGTGCTGAGAACGGAATACTTATTAAATCAGGTGAAGCATTAGAGGTTGCACATAGCATTGATACAGTAGTTTTCGATAAGACAGGAACTATAACAATTGGAAAACCTGTTGTAACAGATATAAGTGCAATTGGTATGGGCGAAGATGAACTCTTAGATATTGCATATGCAATAGAAGAGAAGAGTGAACATCCATTAGCGAATGCAATCGTTGAATATTCTAAAGAACATATGGGCAAATGCAAGCTTGAAAGATTTAATGCAATATCCGGAAAAGGCGTTGAAGCATTTGCAGGGAATAGCAGATTTATCGCAGGAAATGAGAAATTCATTAATGAAAATGGTATTAAATTAACTGAAAATGAGAAAAATACAATAGATAATCTGGCAAATGAGGGTAAGACACCATTATTATTTGCAAGAGACAGTAAATTAATCGGAATTATCGCAGTAGCCGATGTTATTAAGGAAAGCAGCCCATTAGCAATAAGAAAATTAAAATCTATGGGAATAAAAGTCATAATGCTGACAGGTGATAATAAAGTTACTGCAAATGGAATAGGAAAATCACTTGAATTAGATGATATTATCGCTGAAGTATTACCACAGGATAAGGAGTCGGTTATCTCTGAACTTAAGAAAACAGGCAGAAAAATTGCAATGGTAGGCGATGGAATAAATGATGCGCCTGCACTTGTAAGCGCTGATGTCGGAATTGCGATTTCAAATGGAACAGATGTGGCGATTGAAAGCGCTGATATTATTCTGATGAAGAATGATTTATTAGATGTTGTAACAGCTATCAGATTAAGTAAAAGTGTAATCAGAAATATAAAAGAGAATTTATTCTGGGCATTTTTCTATAATGTTTTAGGTATACCATTGGCAGCAGGCGTGTACTATAATGCATTTGGCTGGAAGTTAAACCCGATGTTTGGTGCGGCAGCAATGAGCCTTAGTAGTGTATTTGTAGTTACAAATGCGTTGAGACTGAGATTCTTTAAGAAAGATAGAAATGAAGCAGAAGTAAACAGTAAAAACGCTATTGGTGTAGAAGTAATAAAAACTTCAGAAAATAATAATAAAGATAATATAAATAATATATCAAATAATAAAACAACAGTTGAAAAGGAGAAAGAAAATATGATAGTATTAAAAGTAGAAGGCATGATGTGTAAAAATTGCGTGGCACACGTAGAGAAAGCATTGAATTCATTAAATGGAGTGTCAGCAAAAGCAGACTTAGAGAGTAAACTCGTAACAGTTGATAATCCGGAAAATGTTTCAGTAGATGCTATGATTGCAGCAGTTAAAGAGGCCGGATATGATGCTGTATTAGAAAAATAATTCTGACCAGAGATGAAAGGTGAACATATAATTGAAGAAGAATAACCGAGCTAAGATTTTATTGAATATTATATTTATAGCGGTAATAATAGGTGTTATCTGCAAGGTATTTGGCGGACAGTCAGAAGAAATAATTGAGCAGATTAGTAAAATGACATTTGCAACATTAATTATTATAATTTTATGCAGTGCATTTTTTAATGTCGCAGACGGACTTGCCTATTATGTGATGGCTAAAAGATATAATGATAATTTCAAGTGGTATCAGGGAGTTGGCTGTTCTTATTATTGTGCATTTTTCAGGTTAACTACATTCGGAAGCGGTACGGCTGCTTCCGGAATGTATTATCTTCATAAATATAATGTTCCGATGCAGAATAGCTTTGGAATGATTACGATTAATTATATAGTACAGAAGATTGCCATTGTATTAATGTGTCTAATCTTCTTCGCAGGAAATTATGGAATTATGAAAGAATACTATAGTGAGTATTTTGAGTATGTATTACTGGGCGTAATTGTAACAATACTTGTAGCGGCAGCGCTTCTTACTGTGGTACTCTGGAAGAAATTTCATGATTTTTTGTTGTTTTTAGCAGAAAAAGTAATTAAAAATATCGAATTAAAAGAACGTATAAAATTACTGGAAAATAAATTAGAGTCATTAAGGGAAGAAAGCAGGATAATGCTTAAAGAAAAAGGAACAATGCTAAAACTTCTCCTGCTTAATATGGTTAAATATCTGGGCTGGTATATGATTCCATGCGTTGTATTAGGATATACGGATATAAGCAATATAATAAGAGGTTTATGCATATCTGCATTGGCTTCAGCACTTATAGGAGTCATACCATCACCCGGGGCAAGCGGTTCTACAGAAGCAATGTTTTATGTGTTATTCTTGGCGGTGGCAGATAAGGCAGAGGCAGTAGCAGTAATGCTTATGTATCGTTGCTTTACATATATATTTCCATTTGTGGTTGGTGGAATTATGATTTTGGTTAAAAGAATAATGGATAAAAGAAGATATAAGAAAATATTAGATATGAGGTAGTGGATAAATTGTATTATATGTTTAACAAACCTAAAGGTTGTATAACGGCAAGAACAGATGAGAAACATAAAACAGTAATGGATTATTTTCCGGAAGATATGAGACATATTTTGCACCCCGTTGGCAGGCTTGATAAGGATACGGAGGGGTTTCTTATCATAACGAATGACGGAGTATTTAATCAGAAGCTTATGCACCCTGAATTTCACGTACCAAAGACATATTATTTTCAGGCGTTGGGAAGCCTTGATGCTGAGAAAATAAGAAAGTTACAAAGCGGTGTAGAACTTATAGGGGAAAAAGATTTATTTAAGGCTGAAAGTATCGAAGTTGACGGGACAGGCAATATTAAAGAAATTGCAAACCTTATAGCAGGTACAAAGTTTGAAAAAGCAGCAAGAAACCCGAGAAACGGACAGACTGTATCAGGTAAAATAACCATAACAGAGGGTAAGAAACATCAGGTCAAGAGAATGTTGAAAGCAGTAGGCTGTTATGTGGTATATCTTAAGAGGACGCAGATAGGAGAAGTATCACTTGATGAGACTTTGAAAACAGGTGAATACAGGGAGCTTACTGAAGAAGAAATTCATTTATTAAACAAATAAATACTACACTAAGTTGTTGATAAATTAACCAAAATAAGGTATAATTTACATAGAAAATGTGGTTTGGCAAGAAGGAGAAAAAGACTTTGAAAATTGGCAAGAATAGAATATCTTCTTCGATTATTGTAGTGGTTATCATGATGACACTTGTTATAGGTATCGGTGGCATATATATAAGGTATATGAGAGGCAGATATGACACTATACAGAAAAAAGAAATTAATCATGAAACTAATCAGATAGTTAAGAACGTAAAGAAACAGATTGACGATAATTTTTATTATCTCGAATACTTTTCGAAAAATATATCGGATACCTCTAAATTAAATTGTGAATCGGAAGTTGACAGAATTAAGTCTGTTATGACAGGTGAAAAATTTTATTTAATTGGTATGGCAGACAAAGATGGTAATGCGTGTGATATTAATGGAGATAAATATGATATTTCAGCAGAAGAATATTTTGTTAATTCGATGAACGATGAATACGTTATTACTGATACAATAATTGATGGAAATAAGAAACATAATATTTATAGTATACCAATCAGGCACGATGAAGATGTGGTTGGGGTTCTTTATGCCAAAAAGTACACAGAAGAGATTGAACGTAGTATTAATGCAGATGATATGGAGATAGAGGAAGATATATGGGTTGTAGATTCTGATGGAAACATAATTTTTGATGCAACAGGTAGGGACAAGCCTGAGAATAAGAAGATAAGAACACATAATTTTGTAGATAAATTAGAAGAATTAGGCAATTCGAAACGTACAATTGATGAATTAACTAAGGCATTCAGTGCTGATGAAGCAACATTTATAAAGATAAAATATCATAAGTCCAAGATAGCATATGTTAAACCTATAGATGTGAATGACTGGAAGATAATTACTATTATGTCATATGATAAGTTTAACAGATATAAGGCACAGTCATTAGATAAGACTAACCAGTTAGTGTACATATTTGCAATTATCTATGGTGCAACATTACTTGTGATATTAGTTCTTCAGAACCGGAACAGAAAGAAGATTGAACATATTGCATATGTAGATGAGATAACAGGTGGTAAATCATTTACAAAATTTAAAGACGATGTGGACAAACTTATCAAGAATACATCAGATGATTATGCATTAGTTGATTTAGATGTTGATAAATTCAAGTATATTAACGATATTTTCGGATATGAAGAGGGTAATAATGTTATAAGATTTATCTGGAGAGAGATTAATAACATTATGGAGACAGGCGAAGTCTTTGCACACTACAGAGCAGACCAGTTCGTATTGTTCTTAAAGGCAAATGATATGGACCATGTCATAAAGAGAATGGAGATGTTATCGTTAACAGCGCAGAAACGAGGCGTCCAGAAAGAGAAGAACTACGAGATAATCCTGTCGATTGGTATATATCCTGTAGACAGAAAGTTCTTTAATATTGATACAGCGATAGACAGGGCAGACCTTACTAAGAAATCTATTAAAGGTAAGCACAGTAAAGTATATGCCATATATGATGATACATTGAGACAGAAAGAGCTTAGAGACCAGGAAATCGAGAATATGATTGAAAAAGCCATTAAAGATGAAGAGTTCAAAGTATATTATCAGCCAAAATATAATTCATCAAATAGTGAATTAGCAGGTGCAGAGGCGCTCGTAAGATGGTATAACGAAGAATGTGGTATGCTTTTCCCTAATGAATTTATACCTGTATTTGAGAACAATGGCTTCATTGTTGAATTAGATGAATATATGTTTGAACACGTATGCAGGGATATAAGAAAATGGTTAGATGCCGGTTATAATGTAATGCCTGTATCTGTTAATATGTCGCAGTTACAGTTGTACAATGCAAGATTTATAGAAGAATATACGGCAATACTTAAGAAATATGATGTGCCTGCTGAATATATCCAGTTAGAGATGACAGAGACTACTTTATTCTCTGAGACAGATGCTTTAATAGAGACAATTGACAAGTTGCATAAAGCAGGCTTTAAGATTCTTATGGACGATTTCGGAACAGGCTATTCATCACTTAATATGCTTAAGAATGTTCCTGTAGATATTCTTAAATTAGATAAGAGTTTCGTAGATGACATTGGTGATGCTAAAGGTGATATAGTTGTATCGACTATCGTATCATTAGGTCAGTTACTTGATATGAAGATAGTTGCAGAGGGCGTTGAGACTAAAGAACAGTATGAATTCTTAAGAGATATTTTCTGTGATGAGATACAGGGATATTATTTCTCAAGACCAATTTCATCAGAAGAATATATGAAAGAGATGACGAAAGGGGCATTGTAATATGGCAGTTAAGAGAATACTCATTTCGGAAGCGGAAGAAGGTATGGAACTGGCGGGGGATGTCTATGATACTAAAGGCAGACTCGTTGCTCCTTTTGGTACAGTGCTTGATAAAGAGATAATAAGAAAACTTGAGAACTATGAAGTAGTTGTCTTGAAAATCATTGTGAAATCCGACATAGATGATATATTTATGGAGAGCAGTGCTTATGAAAGAAGTGAGGAATCAGGATATTTCGAGAAGATAAAACAATCAGAAGATTTTAAGGCATTCAGATATAGTTTTGAAGAATCCGTTGACGAACTTAGTAATAAGTTAAATGAAGTTGTATACAAGAATGAAGAAATCGATATAAAGGGATTGTTAGAATCCGTTAAGAAAGTCATTAATTCTAATAGCTCTAAATATAATCTTATGGATATCTTAAGCTGTATGAGAGGCTATGATGATTTGACATTTGCCCATTCAATGAGTGTTTCATTGATATGCAATGTATTTGCGGGTTGGCTTGGATATGGTGAGAAAGATGTTGAATTATTAACAGCAGCAGGACTTCTGCACGACATTGGTAAAATTAAGATACCTAAAGAGATTATTACGAAACCATCAAGACTTACTGATGAGGAATATAGAATCGTAAAAATGCATCCGGTATTAGGTTATGAGATACTTAAGAGTCAACCGGTTGATAACAGAGTAAGAAATGCAGCACTAATGCATCACGAGAAATGCGATGGTTCGGGATATCCACAGGGATTAAAGAGAAATCAGATAGATGATGTAGCAAAAATTGTGGCGATTGCAGATGTATATGATGCAATGACAGCAAATCGTGTATACAGAGAGGGAATGTCACCATTTGATGTTATCGAATATTTTGAAATGTGTATTGATATATTTGAGCCGGGATATCTTATGACATTTCTTCAGAAAACAGCATTGTTATATGTAGGAAGTACAGTTCTTCTTACTGATGGAACAGAGGGCAAGATAATAATGATTAATAATAATTCGTTAGGCAGACCTGTTGTGTTATCATCTAATAACAAAGCAATAGATTTGTCCAAGGACAAATCTATTAAAATTGCTAAACTTATTTAGTTGTGTAAACTAATATTCCGTTCGAAAGAAGAAGTTCATTTTTATAATTCATTGAGAATAGAACAGATTTCTTAGGAACTGTAATAGAATAATCGTTTGTACTGCAATTCAGTACGACGGTTATTTTATTTTTGCCATCTTCGGTAAATCTCTCATAACAGATTATTCTTGGATTATCAGGTACATTAATAAATTTGTATAGATTACTTCTAAGTGCAGGATTATCGTTACGAAGTGCTATAAGTGATTTCATAAGAGCAATTCTGTCGTGATATTCACCGCGGTTAATCTTATTCCAAGGCATACAACGACGACAGTCAGGGTCGTAGCTGCCCTCCATGGCTATTTCCGTACCATAATATATACATACAGTTCCGGGCATTGTAAATAATACCGCTAACTGTTGGTAGAACATATGCATATTATTTAATTTAGTTGCAAGGCGGATAGTATCGTGCGAGTCTAAGAGGTTGAATAACACGCGGTTAACCTGCTCAGGATATATCGTGAAGCATCTGTTTATGGCATATAATAAATCAGTAGAAGTTTTGTTAGAATCCTGCCAGAAAGCATCAATACTGTCTCCAAATTGATAATTCATTACAGAATCGTATTCATCACCACGAAGCCAAGGCATACTGTCGTGCCATAATTCACCAAGTATGTAGAAATCAGATTTGAGAGCCTTTAATTCTCTGTGAATCTCCTTGCATAATGTGTGTGAGATTTCGCCTGCCACATCAAGTCGTATACCATCAATATCATATTTTAATATCCAGCTTTTAAGAACTTTGATAATATATCTGATTACTCGTGGATTATTCGTATTTAACTTAGGCATACCATCAAAGAAGCCGAAAGTATAGTAGTTGCCTGCTTTCGAATCAGCGGACTTACCTGTATTCTTAAAAGGCCATGAATTAATCATAAACCAGTCATAATATTTAGACTCTGGACCATTTTGTAAAACATCCTGCCATGGCTTGAAGAACATACCGGTATGATTAAATACACCATCCATCATTACACGGATACCATGGTCGTGTGCATTAGAAACGAGTTCAATCATATCCTCATCAGTACCAAAGTGTGGGTCAATCTTTGTAAAACTCATAGTATCATATTTATGATTACTTTTACCCTTGCATACAGGAGTTAAGTAAAGACCTGTAATTCCAAGGTCGGCAAGATAGTCAAGCTTACTTGTGATTCCCTCGATATCTCCGCCATAATAGTCATTATATTTAACAGATTTATCAGCAGAACCCCATGGCTTAACATTCTTAGGATTGATGTCAGGATTGCCATTGCAGAACCTGTCAATGAAAATCTGATACCAGACAGTGTCATTTACCCAGTCAGGAGTTCTTATAATATCAGACGGATTCATCCATGGGAACATAAATACCTGTTCACGACCTTTGAAATCCTTAAGCTCGGCAGGAGTATAGAAACGGTCCTCATACATATGATACTTCTCACTTTCATTTTCGATAATAAAATGATATGCAAGACGTTTGTATTTAGGAGTAATCTTAACACTCCAGAAGATGTGATGTTCAAGATATTTTACATCTGTCATCTCGATTGTTTCAATATTATAATGGCTGTTAGAACCCATAATACCTGTAGAAAAAGGATCGCAATAGCAAAGAGTTACTTTGTCTACGTCATATCCTGTCTTAATTGAAATAATAATATTGTCATCATCGAGACAATAACAGTAGTTATCAGTACAACGATGATATATAGCTGCTAAATTCATATTTACCTCATTTCTGAGCGACTTGCCTAGAATAGGCGAAGAGAAATTCGCACAGGCGATTTCTCTTCTGCCATAAAAGCTATTTGCTTTCGCTCCGAAGCAAATAGCAGTGTGAAAAATAAGTGTATCAACATTATTTTTCACACTAACCTCATTTCTTAAATTTTAAGTTCGCTTATATTTTGTAATTTACTAAGGGTGCTGTTATGGTATTTGCTTGAAAATGTTACATCTTCGCCAAACCATTCAGGGCCGCTAAAAGAATTAGCCTCATCCTCAGAATTAAATTCGACTTCTGCGATTATAAGACCTTTAAATATTCCCTCAAATATATCTAATTCAATTGTGTAATTCTCGTAAGGAATCAGGTAACGTTTCTTCGTGATTATATTACCGTCAGCTTTCTCTAACAGATGGGAATAACTTTCGGCAGTAAGCGGAAGATTATATTCTTCGCGGGATAATAACCCTTTTGATTTATAAGTAAGATAATAGGTGTCATCTTCCTTACGGATACGGACTACCGGCTCCGTACACAGGTATGCCTGTTCTATAAGATGAAATCTGCATAATTCTAAATTATCAGGTAAACTTGTAATTAGAAACTTTCTTTCTATTTCCATTATTTTTTATGCTAACCTCCGTTTTGTATACGTTTTTTATTATATGAAATATTTTAACATATCAACCCTGAAAAATGTATTTGTAAATAATAAAAAAATTCTAAAATGATGAAAAAATATTAGGAATATGTTATACTGTCAGTGTTGTCAGGTTAAGTTTTATGGAAAAGGAGAACGAATTATGGTATATGCATTTTTAGCAGATGGTTTTGAAGAAGTAGAAGCATTAATGGTAGTTGATATATTAAGAAGAGCCGGTATTGAGACATTGACTGTATCGGTTTCAGAGAATTATGAAGTTAAAAGTTCACATAACATTGTAGTTAAGGCAGATGCTTTAATTAAAGATGTAGATTTTGATAAAGCAGAATTAATATTCCTGCCGGGTGGAATACCTGGAACACCTAATCTTGCAGTGTGTAAGACATTAGTGGCTAATATTAAAGATTTTAATAATAAAGGCAAAAGACTTGCAGCAATATGTGCAGCTCCTAGCATCTTAGGAGAACTCGGAATCTTAGAGGGTAAGGTAGTAAGCTGTTATCCGGGATATGAAGATTCATTAAAAGGTGCAACTTATAAGCGTGAGAAAGTCATAACAGACGGAAATATAACAACAGCAAGAGGATTAGGCGCTGCGATTGATATGGGACTTGAATTAGTTACGATATTAAAGAGTAAGGAAGAAGCAGATTCAATAGCAGAGAAGATACAGTTAGTATAAGACATTTGCTGTGTCAGAAAGGTGCGGATTAATATTGAAGAAATCAAATATAAGATTAACGAAGATATTATGTGTTGCCGGTGCATTAGTATTAGTAATCGGAAGTATGACCGCCTGTGGAAAGAAGAAAAAGATTTCATACGGAGATACAAAGGGCGTAGTTACAGGATCGGTAGATATTAATGATAATGGCGTGAAATTTAATCTTGATAATGTAATTGCCCCTGCGGGAAGTGATATAGATTACACATCAGGTATTAAGACATCGGGTGAAACAGATGATTATTCGCTCGAAGTAAATGCAACAAATGTCAGAAATGACAAACCGGGAACATACACAGCTAACTACACTGTTAAATCAGGTGGAAGTACATATACAGACAGCATTAAGGTAACAATATCTGATAATGGAAAGAAAACACAGGAAGCTGAGAATCAGGGTATTAGTGGTTTGGAAAATGGCCAGTCAGGTAATTCAGATACCAATGCAGGCGATATAAATAGTGGAAGTAATAGTGGTAATAACGGTGGCAATGTTTCTGATAACAATGGAAGTGCCGTAAATAATGGCGGTGGCAATAATTCAGGAAGTAATGGCGCAGGCAGTGGAAACACTTCTAATAATGGAAATGCTTCAAACAATAACGGAAGCAGTAATTCGGGAAATAATTCGAATTCAGGAAGTAATGGAGGCAGCCAGACTAAGCCGACAGGACCAAAGGAGCTTATTACAGACGGAAGTAAGACCTACGGAGTGTCTAAGATACCTAATGCCACTATCGAACTGTTATCAGGAGATGTAGTGACTATAAGTTGTTCTACTAATAAATATATTATATCGACAAGAACTGATGAAAGTACGGTGCAGAAGAATGGACATAATTATAAAGTGACAAAATTAATTGTATTATTTAACACAGGTGCAGAACAGACTTTAGAAACTGTAGAAAAAAAGATAGACTAAAAGATTTCTTTATGATATAATACTACGATGTCACATTGCCTTTAGTTAAAAAGAAAAGGTCAGAAAGAAAATATTGCAGATATACTGCTAAAAATAGCTAAGCCGTAGTATACGGCAGAATGGAGGAAGTTTAATGAGTTTACAGGTTGAAAAACTGGAAAAAAATATGGCTAAACTTACAATTGAAGTATCAGCAGAAGAGGTAGAAAAAGCAATTGAAAAGGCTTATCAGAAACAGAAATCAAGAATCAGCGTTCCTGGTTTCAGAAAAGGTAAAGTACCTCGTAAAATGGTAGAGAAAATGTACGGTGTCGGTGTATTCTATGAAGATGCTGTTAATGATATGATTCCTACAGCATACGAAGCAGCAGTTAAGGAAAGTGAATTAGAAATAGTTTCACAGCCTAAGATTGATGTTGTACAGATTGAAGCCGGTAAAGAATTTATCTTCACAGCAGAAGTTGCAGTTAAACCAGAAGTTGAATTAGGCGAATATAAAGGCGTAGAAGTACCTAAGAGTGATGTTTCTGTATCAGACGAAGAGATTATGGCTGAAATAGACAGAGAAAGAGAACAGAACTCAAGAATTATCACAGTAGATGACAGAGCAGTTGAAGATGGCGATATGACAGTTATCGATTTCGAAGGCTTTGTTGATGGTGTTGCATTTGAGGGTGGAAAAGGAACAGATTATCCATTAACAATCGGTTCTCACTCATTCATCGATACATTTGAAGAGCAGTTAATCGGTAAGAATATCGGAGAAGAAGTTGACGTTAACGTTACATTCCCAGAAGAATACCATGCAGAAGAATTAAAAGGTAAACCAGCATTATTCAAAGTTACTGTTAAAGAGATTAAGAAGAAAGAATTACCAGAACTTGATAATGATTTCGTAGAAGATGTTTCAGAATTCTCAACAGTTGATGAATATAAAGCAAGCATCAAGACAAAGATTGAAGAGAAAAAAGTTGATGAAGCTAAATCTGCTAAAGAAGAAGCTGCAATTGAGAAGATTATCGAGGGCGCTAAGATGGAGATACCTGATGCAATGGTAGATTCACAGGTTAGACAGATGGCAGAAGACTTCGCAAGAAGAATCAGCGCACAGGGACTTACAATTGACCAGTACTTCCAGTATACAGGATTAACATCTGATAAATTATTAGAGCAGATGAGACCACAGGCATTAAAACGTATCCAGAGCAGACTTGTTCTTGAAGCAGTTGCTGATAAAGAGAACTTCGAAGTTACAGATGAAGATGTTAATAATGAAATCAATGATATGGCATCAGCATACCAGATGGAAGCTGATAAGCTCAAAGACTTATTAACAGATGCTGATAAAGAGAATATGAAGAGAGACATTCAGGTTAAGAAAGCAGTTGAATTCGTAACAGAGAATGCTAAGGAAGTTTAATCAATAACCTAATTTGAAGTTTAAATAATTAGCTTAATTAGCAATTTAATTTATAAGTTTAATCATTTATACAGAAGTTTATAATATGAGATAAAGAAAATGGGTTCGCTATGGCGGGCCCATAAATAAAATTAATAGATAGGAGAGGATTTTGTATGAGTTTGGTACCTTATGTCGTAGAGCAGACTGGAAAAGGCGAAAGATCTTATGATATTTATTCAAGACTTTTAAAGGACAGAATTATTTTCTTAGGTGAAGAAGTAAATGAGACAACAGCAAGCCTTGTTGTAGCACAGTTACTTTTCTTAGAGTCAGAAGATCCTAATAAAGATATTCATTTATATATAAACAGCCCGGGTGGTTCTGTAACAGCAGGAATGGCTATTTATGATACAATGAATTACATCAAATGTGATGTATCTACAATCTGTATGGGAATGGCAGCAAGTATGGGAGCATTTTTACTTTCAGGTGGTGCTAAAGGTAAGAGATTCGCATTACCTAACGCAGAGATTATGATACACCAGCCACTTGGTGGAGCACAGGGACAGGCAACAGAGATTAAGATTGTTGCAGACCATATTTTAAAGACACGTAAGAAGTTAAATGAGATTTTAGCAAAGAACACCGGAAAACCATTAGAAGTAATCGAAGTGGATACAGAACGTGACAACTATATGGACGCTTATCAGGCTATGGAATATGGCTTAATAGATAAGGTGATTGAAAATCGTTAATTAATCATTAATTTGGATTGGAGAACATATGGCAAAGAATAATGAAGAGAGCAGATGCTCGTTTTGTGGTAAGCCGGAGAGTAAGGCAAGAAAGCTTATTGCCGGACCAAGCGGTGTATTTATATGTGATGAATGTATAGAGATATGTAGTGATATAATGATGGAAGAGATGGCATACGAGACAGATGATGACGTTGATTTCGACATTAATTTATACAAGCCACAGGAGATAAAGGAATTTCTTGATGAATATGTCATAGGACAGGAAGAAGCTAAGAAAGTCCTGTCAGTTGCAGTATACAATCAATACAAGAGAGTTTTATCAGGAAGAGACCTAGGTGTAGAGATTCAGAAGAGTAATATTCTGATGTTAGGACCTACAGGTTCAGGTAAGACATATCTTGCACAGACATTAGCTAAGATACTTAATGTTCCATTTGCTATCGCAGATGCTACAACACTTACTGAAGCAGGTTATGTAGGTGAGGACGTTGAGAATATCTTACTTAAGATAATTCAGGCAGCCGACTATGATGTGAATAAAGCACAGTACGGAATTGTCTATATCGATGAAATCGATAAGATTACTAAGAAAAGTGAGAATGTTTCTATAACAAGAGACGTATCCGGAGAGGGTGTACAGCAGGCATTACTTAAACTGTTAGAGGGTACACAGGCTTCAGTTCCACCACAGGGCGGAAGAAAGCATCCTAACCAGGAGATGATTCACATTGACACAACTAACATTTTATTTATATGTGGTGGTGCATTTGATGGATTAGAGAAGATTATAGAGACAAGAATGGACAGAAAATCTATCGGTTTCAATGCTGAGATAGCAGACCATAAAGAGGAATCAATAGATGTATTGTTCCCACAGGTAATGCCACAGGACTTAGTTAAATTCGGTTTAATTCCTGAATTTATCGGTCGTGTACCTGTAACAGTATCATTAGAATCTTTAGATAAGGAAGCACTCATAAGAATACTTAAAGAGCCTAAGAATGCGTTAGTTAAGCAGTATAAGAAGCTCTTAGAGTTAGATGGTGTAGACTTAGAATTTACAGACGAAGCATTAGAACTTGTTGCTGAGAAATCATTTGAGAGAAAGACAGGTGCAAGAGGCTTACGTTCAATTATGGAAGATGCACTTATGAATATAATGTACACTGTACCATCAGATGAGACAATAGATAAGTGTACAATAACTAAAGATGTTATCGAGAACAAAGCTGAACCTGAATTAGTCAGATTAGATGAAGCACAGATTAAGAAAAATGGCGTAAAGAAGAGATTTAAGGCATAATAATAAGCCATTTTTAAATATTTAAGCCGGTTTAGGAAGATTAAAGTCTTAGTAAAGCCGGCTTAAAGTAAAATAGGCACATAATAATAGAAGAATAACGGGATAAATTAGAAACCTGAGAGGAATTTAGAATATGATTATAAAGAATGCAGAATTAGAAACAGTATGTGGAATTACCAGTGTACTTCCTGATAATCAGATGCCTGAGGTAGCATTTGCAGGTAAGTCAAATGTTGGTAAATCTTCATTAATAAATGGATTGCTTAACAGAAAATCTCTTGCGAGAACATCACAGGAGCCGGGTAAAACACAGACAATTAATTTCTATAATGTCAATAAAGAATTGTATTTTGTAGATTTACCGGGTTACGGATTCGCTAAAGTATCGAAAGAAGTACAGCAGAAATGGGGCGTAATGATAGAGAATTATTTAAAGACCTCTAAGCAGCTTAAGGCTGTAATGCTTCTTATTGATATCAGACATGAGCCATCTGCTAATGACAGAAATATGTATGAGTGGATAGTTTACAATGGTTATAAACCTGTTATTATAGCAACTAAATTAGATAAGATTAACAGAAGTCAAAAAGATAAGCACATTAAGATGATTAGACAAGGTCTTAATGTGCTGCCTGATACGGTTATATTACCATTTTCTGCTAAAACAAAGCAGGGAAGAGAAGAAATTCTTGATTTTATTTCATCAGTGACTTCATAATAAATGCATAGATTTGCTGGCTGGCGTCTTTCCATTGGTTACACATGGAAGATGCCTCTTCTTTTGTAGGAACAGAAAGGTTGATTTCTATTAAAGTTCCCTCACCCTCCTTAACCTGACAATGTACAATGTAATCCTGATTAGTAGATTTGTAATAATCAGCGATTGTTCCGACCTCATTTCGAAGCTCATATTTATTCTCCATAAGATAGATATCCATATCATCTACGATAGCTCCCGGAATCTTATTAACGAAGAAACCAAGTGTCTGGCTGCCGTCAGAGGTTATATGATAGTAAGAAGAATTACGGACGATTTCTACACTTATAAGGTGTGAATCCACAAGTTCAGTTATAACCTGCTGGAATGTGAAATAGGTTGTATAATTCTTCTCAAGGAAAAATTCTGATAACTGTGAATTGGTTAATGGAAAATTAACCTTATTCAGCATATATAGTATAATTAGTTTATAAAGTGTTGATGACTCAAGTGCCATTTTTTCTGTACTTCCTTCCCTGGATAATATTGTTTTTAGCAAAGTAGGTATTAATATAATTTAATACCCTTTTTTTATCTCCACTCCATAAAGGAGCTATAAGTTCTTTCTTGTTGCCGTCACCTGTCATTCTGTGGATAACGATATCCGGTCTGAGATTCTCGATACATTCAGCTAACAGGACGGTATAATCCTCTAATGATAATGTATGAAAATCATTTTCTTTATTCAGATAATAGTCAGCTAAATCAGTATTTTTCAAAATATGCAATAGCTGTAATTTGACTCCGTTAACAGGCAGGCTGTTAAGATAACGTACGGAGGCTATTATATCAGAAAAAGTCTCATTTGGTAACCCTAATATAAGGTGAACTACAATATTGATATTTATTCTATGGAGATTAGCGACAGCGGTGTTAAATACTTCAAGTTCATAGCCACGTCGTATGAAATGTGCTGACTCTTTATGGATTGTCTGTAATCCTAATTCTACGAATACCGGAAGCTTTGAATTAAGTTCGTCAAGTAATTCTAAGACTTCAGGACCTAAACAGTCAGGCCTTGTGGCAATGGATATTCCTACGATGTCATCACAGCAAGCAGCTTCATAAAATATTTTCCTAAGATAATCAGTTGGGGCATAAGTATTAGTATATGCCTGAAAATAGGCTATATATTTACCGTCTGTAATCTTATTGCAAATGCGACTCTTTGCTTCAGTAATCTGTTCCTTAATGGATAAAAAACGGGAGGCGGCAAAATCACCGGAACCTCCCGCACTACAGAAAATGCACCCGCGTGTATCTAAAGTACCGTCACGATTAGGACAGGTCATACCACCATCAAGAGACAGCTTATAGACTTTCTGTCCAAAACGCTCACGATAATATTTATTAAGCGTGTATATTTCTGCCATCAGGTTTAATGTTATCCATAACTGCCTTAGCAACTGCATCTTTGACATCAGGATCAAAGGCTTCAGGAAGAATAAATTCGTCGCATAATTTATCATCAGGAACTAAGTTAGCGATTGCAAGTGCAGCAGCTAACTTCATATCCTCTGTAATCTGTGAAGCACGTCCCTCTAAAGCACCCTTAAATATTCCAGGGAATGCAATTACGTTATTAACCTGGTTAGGAAAATCTGAACGGCCAGTACCCACGATTCTTGCACCTGCTGCCTTAGCCACATCAGGCATAATCTCAGGAACAGGATTAGCCATTGCAAATATTATAGAGTCTTTATTCATTGAAGCTACCATTTCAGCAGAAACTATATTAGGAGCAGAAACTCCGACAAATATATCAGCACCGACTAAGGCATCTTTAAGAGTACCTGAAAGTCTGTCAAGATTAGTTACATCTAACATTGATTTCTGCATCCAGTTTAAATTAGGTGAATCTTCATTAATAATTCCGTTGATATCACACATAATTACATTTTTAAAGCCATATGTTAATAATAATTTAGTAATGGCGATTCCGGCACTTCCAGCACCATTTATTACGACCTTACAGTTTTCTTTAGATTTACCTGTAATTTTAAGTCCGTTAATAATACCTGCAAGAACAACGATTGCTGTACCATGCTGGTCATCATGGAATACAGGAATGTCTAAGAGTTCCTTAAGTCTTGTTTCAATTTCAAAACATCTTGGAGCTGAAATATCTTCAAGGTTAATACCACCGAATGCAGGTGCAATATTTACAACAGTTTTGATGATTTCTTCAGTATCCTGTGTATCTAAGCATATTGGAAATGCATTAACATCACCAAATGATTTGAATAATACGGCTTTACCCTCCATAACAGGCATAGCTGCGTATGGTCCGATGTTACCAAGTCCGAGGACGGCACTTCCGTCTGAAACAACAGCAATTGTGTTAGATTTAATAGTGTATTTATATGCTGCTTCTTTATCTTCGGCAATCACTTTACAAGGTTCAGCAACGCCCGGTGTATATGCAAGAGCAAGGTCTTCTCTTGAAGCAATTGTACATTTTGGTTCAGTAGTTAATTTTCCATTCCATTCTTCATGAAGCTTTAACGCTTTTTCGTTAGTTGTCATTGTAATCTCCATTTCCATATATTTATTTTTATCCTGATAAGTGGTCATAAATGCAAAAATATACATAAAGACCATATATAATCTATAATATCATAATATTTAGAAAATTTATACTACCAATTTTGAAAACATTGGTGTATAATGTGTCTTACAAATCATAAGAATCATTAATTCTGATTAAATAATCTATAATCAGATACAATCCCATTATTATAATTTAATATGTTTAGGAGGACAATGGCATATATAAATGTGCCACGATAAGTGTATGAGAGAAAAATTAGAAACTTTATCAGTAACACAGTTACGTGAAATTGCGAAAAGTCAGAATATTAAATATGTAATGAAATTAAAAAAGACAGAACTGATTGAACAGATTTTAGCTGCCGGAATGAAGATGGCTAAGGAAAATGAGTTACAGGGTGCAGATAAGATGAAAGCAAAATCAGTTTCAAAATCAGATAATAAAGAGAATAAATCATCAGTTAAATCAGAGAATGGCAGAGCAAATGCAACGAATTATAAATCAGATAACAGGGCGAACGGAACGAATTCTAAATTAGAAAGCAACAGGACAAATGCAACAAATTCCAAATCAGAGAATAACAGGACAAATGCGACGAATTATAAATCGGATAATACAGAGTCAAAGCCTGAATTCGTAATAGAGGAAAACCCTGAACCGGAGATTAAGGAAGAAGAACCTATTGCAGAGGGAATATTAGAGGTAATGCCTGACGGATATGGCTTTATCAGGTGTGAGAATTTTCTACCTGGCGAAAATGATGTATATGTATCACCATCTCAGATAAGAAGATTTAGGTTAAAAACAGGTGATATATTAAATGGAAATATGCGCCAGAAGAATATAAACGAGAAATTCGGTGCGATGACACATTTGAATAAGGTAAACGGAATATTAGCTGATGAGATTATGGGCAGACCTAATTTCGAAGAGCTTACACCTATATTTCCTAATAAGAGATTGAGAATGGAGACTAGCAGTGAGAATATGGCTATGAGAATAGTTGACCTTATTTCTCCTATAGGAAAAGGTCAGAGAGGTATGATTGTATCACAGCCTAAAGCCGGAAAGACTACATTATTAAAGGAGATTGCTAAATCTATCCAGATAAATAATCCTGATATGCATATGATAATTCTTCTTATAGATGAAAGACCTGAGGAAGTAACAGATATTAAGGAAGCGATTCAGGGAGATAATGTAGAAGTTATCTACTCAACATTTGATGAATTACCAGAGCATCATAAGAGAGTTTCGGAAATGGTTATCGAGAGAGCTAAGAGACTTGTCGAGATGAAGAAAGACGTAATAATTCTGTTAGACAGTATCACGAGACTTGCAAGAGCTTACAATATGACAGTTCCACCATCAGGAAGAACTCTATCAGGTGGTCTTGATCCTGCGGCACTTCATATGCCAAAGAGATTCTTCGGTGCTGCAAGAAATATGAGAGAGGGTGGAAGTCTTACAGTATTAGCTACAGCGCTTGTAGATACAGGAAGTAAGATGGACGATGTTGTATTCGAAGAGTTTAAGGGTACAGGTAATATGGAGCTTGTGTTAGACAGAAAATTATCTGAGAAGAGAGTATTCCCTGCGCTTGATATTCTTAAATCAGGTACACGTAGAGATGACTTATTACTTTCTAAAGAAGAGGCGGAAGCCGTATATCTTATAAGAAAGGCTACAAATGGAATGAAACCTGATGATGCAGTCGAAAAAATACTTGATATGTTTGCAAGAACAAGAAATAACAGAGAATTTATACAGATGATTAAAAAATGCTTGCATTAAAAATTGTTTTATGCTACAATATAAAAGCTGTTTTTAGAATATGATTGGCGAAAGCCATTTGCATATCATTAATTTGTAAAGAGGTGAAATGAAATGAAAGAAGGTATACATCCAGCATATTACCAGGCAAAGGTTGTTTGCAACTGTGGTAATGAATTCGTAACAGGATCAACTAAGGAAGATATCCACGTAGAAATTTGTTCAAAATGTCACTCATTCTACACAGGTCAGCAGAAAGCTGCATCTGCTCGTGGACGTATTGATAAGTTCAATCGTAAGTATGGTATGGCAGATAATAAATAAGTAATAGTTATAGAGGCTGTCGCATGAATGTTCTATTTTAATGAATGGAATTTCTTGTGACAGCCTCTATTTTTATCATAAAAGATATGATATAATAATCATCACATCAGGGAGGTGACATAATGAAACCATCAGGAATTGGTGGTCAGGCAGTATTAGAGGGCATAATGATGAAGAATAAAGACAAATATGCCGTAGCTGTCAGAAAACCTAATCAGGAAATAGAAGTATGTGTTAAAGAATACAAAGGAATAACGAAAGGTAATAAAATACTTAATCTGCCTTTTATAAGAGGTGTATTTAATTTTATAGATTCGTTAATCATAGGAATGTCAACTCTTATGTTCTCTGCTGAATTCTATGAAGAAGAGGAAGCAGAAGAAGTGAAAAAAGGAGATAAAGTTGCCGATTCTCTATTCAAGGAGAAAGCAGAAAGTGCGGTAATGACGATAACGGTAATAGTTGCGGCACTTATTGCAATTGGTTTATTTGTAGTATTGCCAAGTATTGCTTCTGATTTAATTAAGAAACATTTTAATATTGTTTCGTATACAATAATCTCGTTAATCGAGGGATTGATAAGAATTACATTATTTCTTATATATATATTCTTAATATCGAGAATGAAAGATATACAGAGAACATTTATGTACCATGGTGCAGAACACAAATGCATTAACTGTATTGAACATGGTATGGAGTTGAATGTAGATAATGTATTAAAAAGCTCAAGACTGCATAAGAGATGTGGAACGAGCTTCTTATTCCTTGTAATGGCAATCAGTATAATATTCTTCATTCTTATTCCGGTACAACAGCCGGTTATGAAGATTGTAGTAAGAATATTAATGATACCTGTTATTGCAGGAGTATCTTATGAAGTGCTTAGATTTGCCGGACAACATGAGGGTAAATTAGTAGATATAGTAAGCACACCGGGAATGGCATTACAGAAGCTTACAACTAAAGAGCCGGACGAGAAAATGGCAGAAGTGGCAATTAAAGCAGTCGAAGCAGTATTCGACTGGAGAGCATTTTTAGCAGAAAATAGTGAAGAAACTAATCAATAACTGTTATATGAATCAATAGGCGGAGGAAGTATGAAGTACGCAGAATTGGTAAAACAGGGACAATTGAAACTATTTAAATCGGGGATTAATGACCATGATTATGATGCGTGGATTCTCGTAGAGAAAATATGTGATATATCGAGGACGGAGTATTTTGTCAAAATGCATGATGAAGTACCAATGGATATTGAAGAAAAGTATTTTCAGGCAATAGAGAAGAGAATGACACATTATCCGCTTCAGTATATTGTTGGAGAATGGGAATTTATGGGTTTGCCATTTAAGGTGAATGAAAATGTATTGATTCCTCGTCAGGACACCGAACTGCTTGTTGAAAAAGCGGTTGAAGTTATCGGTGCTGATTATGATGTGGAAAAACAGAATATAAATGTGCTTGATTTGTGTACGGGAAGTGGCTGTATAGCTATATCCATTGCGAAAATGTGTCCAAATACGAAAGTGACAGGTTCAGATTTGTCAGAAAAAGCATTAGAGGTAGCTAATGAAAATGCAGACTTGAACAAGGCGGACAACGTACATTTTGAAAAAAGTGATTTATTTACTGATATCAAGGGAAAATATAATGTTATTGTATCAAACCCACCATATATTAAGTCAGAAGAAGTCGAAAAGCTTATGCCGGAGGTAAGGGAATACGAGCCACGAATGGCATTAGACGGTGATATGGACGGACTTAAATTCTACAGAAAAATCATTGATGAATGTAAGGATTATATGGAAAAAGACGGTTGCATTATATTCGAAATCGGATATGACCAGGGCGAGCAGGTTAAGGAACTGCTTCGTCAGAAAGGGTTTACTGATATAGAGGTACTAAAAGATTTGTCAGGTAATGACAGAGTTGTAACAGGAAAAAGGAGACAGATTTATGTTTGACAGATTAGATGATCTTGTAAGAAGATATGAAGAGTTAATGCTTGAACTTAATGACCCGTCAATTGCAAATGACCAGGCCAGATTTAGAAAGCTTATGAAAGAACAAGCAGACCTTGCACATATTGTTGAAGCATATAAAGAATATAAGAAATGCAAGGAAACTGTACAGGACAGTCTTGCCATTCTTGATGAAGAGAGTGACGAGGAGATGAAAGAACTTGCTAAAGAGGAATTAAATGAAGCTAAAGCAAGAATTGAAGAATTAGAAAAACAGCTTAAGATTCTTTTACTTCCAAAGGACCCTAATGATGACAAGAACGTTATCGTGGAGATTCGTGCAGGTGCAGGTGGAGATGAGGCAGCATTATTTGCCTATGAAATCTATCGTATGTATGTGCATTATGCAGAAAGCAAGAATTGGAAAGTTGAATTAATGGAATGTGAAGAAATCGGAATAGGTGGAATGAAGAATGTTACATTTATGGTAACAGGTCAGGGTGCTTATTCAGTTCTTAAATATGAATCAGGTGTGCATCGTGTACAGCGTGTGCCAGAGACAGAATCAGGCGGACGTATCCACACATCTACAATTACAGTTGCGGTTATGCCGGAAGCTGAAGAAGTCGATGTCCAGATTGATGAGAAAGATATCCGTATCGACGTTATGCGTGCTTCAGGTAATGGTGGACAGTGTGTCAACACAACTGATTCAGCCGTTCGTTTAACGCATTTCCCATCAGGAATTGTTGTATACAGCCAGACAGAGAAATCACAGTTACAGAATAAAGCTAAGGCATTTGCTTTATTACGTTCTAAATTATATGATATTGAATGTCAGAAAGCCCATGATGCTGAAGCAGAGGCAAGACGAAGCCAGATTGGTACAGGTGATCGTTCAGAGAAAATCAGAACTTATAACTTCCCACAGGGAAGAGTTACAGACCATAGAATCGGTCTTACACTTTATAAGTTAGATAAGATTATGAATGGCGATATTCAGGAGATAATCGATGCTTGTATTGCGGCTGATCAGGCTGCTAAGTTAGCGAAGATGAATGAGGATTAAATAAAATCGTAATTGAAACGGTCTTTGACATATGTCATCGACCGTTTTTCTTTTGAGCATATAGTTTAGATGCACTGTACACCCTTATTTTTTGGTTTGGATGTATTTATAGACCTATGGTTAACTTTAGTTAATTTTATTGTTTACATTCATATACAAATTTAAAAGTCCTGTAGTTAGTTGAGTCTGAGCTGACTTCTCTTTAAAATTTAAAAGGTCAAATAATGTATCTATAGAGTTTATTTCATTAGAATGTTTTTCTATAGTGGAATATGCATGTTGTATTCTGGCTTCTGTTAAATTCAGGGCTATGATATTTGTGTAGAGACAGAACTGTTGATGCCAGATAGACTAGTAGAAGTGGCAGTCTATTCTGCACAGTATCCATTTGGCGGAGGCTGTAATGGAGATATGGTTGAAAAACTGTATACACCTATCGGTAATTTTGGATATCAGGTGTATCAAGCAATACTGGTTGTTATTTGTGAATGAATATTTCTTGCAGGTGTCCAGCATAGAAAGCATTTTAAAAACTTTAAATGTTGATTGCTTATGGTTTTTATGTGTAGTTGTCGAATAACGGGTATTTTCAGGAAGATGTGAAATATGTGATTATATTGGTATTTTTATGTAGTTTTCAGGTCAAGAAATTATTCTAAAATTCTGATGGGTTATTCTGTTTTTAATATGATTTTTATGAAGGTCAAATGAAAAACTAAATTCCGGTTCAAGCTGATTTGTCCTCCTATTTTCGATTTTGAGCAACTTTTTTGAAGATACCCTATAC
>OMVQ01000094.1 GCA_900314555.1 uncultured Eubacteriales bacterium
CGGCGTGGCGGAACTGGCAGACGCACAGGACTTAAAATCCTGCGGGACTAACCTCCCGTACCGGTTCGATTCCGGTCGCCGGCATTTTAAAAGAGTACAAATGTACTCTTTTAAAATGTTTATATAATGTAAACATACAATGTGCGCTTAGCTCAGCTGGATAGAGCGTCTGGCTACGGACCAGAAGGTCGGGGGTTCGAATCCTCTAGCGCACGTTCATAGTTATTACTATGGACTATAATTCAATCCATAGGGGATTGGTCTAATGGTATGATAGGGGTCTCCAAAACCTTTGGCGGGAGTTCGATTCTCTCATCCCCTGTAATTAAAAATGTTGAAATTTTTATCAAATAGAAATTTCAGCATTTTTTTTATGCATTTTTATAAATCACAATTACAAAGCTGTAGAGTGTATTTGATATATTTGCTACATGAAAGTTATAAATGATTTTGAAAATAGGAGATTGCAAATTATAAAAATGATTTGAAGGAGGCAATAGAAAATAGAATATGAAGATTTAATAGATTAGTTTGCAAAATCTTAGTAATCAGAACTGGTTTATGTATAGGAGGAAAAAAGGTATGGAAGAATTTTGTAGCAAATGTGGAACTAAGTTTGAAGGAAAGTTTTGCCCAATATGTGGCACACCATCAAAGAACAATATTATAGAAAATGCAAGAAGACCTGGATTAACTGATAAATCCTGGTTCATTATATTGATGCTTTTTCTTATATTTCCTGTAGGATTAGTACTAATGTGGAGAAAAGAAAAATTTTCTAAAGCAGGAAGAATTATTTTAACTATTATTGGAACCTGTTGGCTTTTATTTATAGTAATATGTGGAAGTGCATACTATTATTATGAAAACAGTGATGATAGATATATTGATACAGTTAAGGAGTCATCGCCTAATATATCAGAATATAATGATATTACATTTGGAGAAGCACTTGATAATTATTTTCTATATCCAAAATGGCGTTATTTCGAAAGTACTTATGATACAGATATAGTGGAATTTACAGGATATGGCTCATATGATGGGTTATCAGGCACAATATTAATACAATTTGAAGTAACTAACTCTAAGTGTAAAGTTGCATATATGGAATTTAATTATGAAGATATTGATGAATGCGAGGTATTTGACGAGTATGAAATAGATGATATTTTAAGTACAATTTTTGATGAAGTATTATATGGAGGATTTTAGTATGTTTTGTACGAAGTGTGGATATAAAAATAATAATGACGTAAAGTTTTGCATAAATTGTGGTGAGATGCTTCAAGCATCAAGCCAGACGCAAGGACAACCACAAGGTCAAGCGACAAGCCAAATGCAGGGGCAACCACAAAGTCAATTAACAAGTCAAACGCAAGGGCAATCACAAAGTCAGCTAACAAGTCAAACGCAAAATCAAATGCAAAGTCAATCATTAAATATAAGTCCGATGCAAGGAATATATATGCAGCGTAAAGAACCGATTGCAAATGAGTTGCCAAAGAGTTGTGTTATGTCTATATTAATAGGTGGAATTTTAGGGCTGTTCTTCGGAATTTTGGCTAGTGACCAGGGAATTGGAACGATTATATTGATGGTTGTGTTTGGAATAGTTGTCGGATTTAGCATATGGTTTGAAAGGGGTGTTGTAAAATTAAAAAATCTTGATATAAAGAGATTTTGCTTGCCAAGAGAATCAGATAACAATGAGATATTTGAATTGATGCTAAGACTATGTAGTCATGACTCAATGAAAGTAGAGCAAATGAAAAATGGAATTGTAAGAGTAAGCAGAGATGAAATTAGGTATGACATTTATCTCGATAATAAGAGAAAATATTTTAGAATTGATCCATTTTGGGTTAATAAAAAATATTTTCTTACACCATACAGATTATTATATTTACAGTATAAGAAGTATTATATACAGGAAATTGAAGTTATGGGATATATAGCATATTATATACAGCATGGATTAATGGGAGAATTATAAAATGAAGTGTACAAAATGTGGAGCAGAGTTAGATGACCATGCAAAGTTTTGTGGTTATTGTGGTAATGGAACTTGATGATTTAAGTGGAATTTATGAATAAAAATATATGCTTACATATATTAAGAAAGATATCAATCTCTTTAAATTGCAATATTAATTTTGAAAGTGAATAATGCAATTTAAAGGATTGGTATTTTTTTATAGGAAAGGCAGCCTAAGAAAATAGATGCCACTAAAAAATAGACGTAATTAAGAAATAGATGAAAATCGTTTATTTACATATTCCCAATTAATCACATTGAACCAGTTAGTAATATAGTTTGCACGTTCATTTTTGTATTGTAAATAATAGGCATGCTCCCAGATATCAATATTTAATATTGGTGTAGCAGGATATGACAAAGGTGTATTCTGGTTAGCGCCACAGGCAATATCTAATTTATAATCCTTGTATACAAGCCATACATATCCTGAACCAATTAGAGAATTGGCTTTTTTAGTGAAACAATCTACGAAGTTCGTATATGAGCCAAAATTATATTTTATGGCATATAATATTTCATCTTCAGGATAAGAACATTTGTCAGGAGACATACATTTGAAATATAACTGATGATTATATACGCCACCGGCAGAATTTAGAAGTTCGCATTTGAAAGAGATATTAGATTTGGATACATAGACCATTAATTCTTCCAGGGTAAGATTATGCAGCGAGGGGAATTTCGCTAATTTTTCATTGAGTGAATGAACATAAGATTTATAGTGTTTATTATAATGATAGTACAAAATTTCAGAGGAAATATATGGCTCAAGGGCATTTAATGAATATGGTAAATCTATAGGAATAAATGGATAGTGCATAATTAACTCCCATTAAAAATAATTATTATATTATATGAAAAAAATATAATATTAATGATATAATAAATTATATTTAATAATTAGAATAATAAATTTATGGGAAAGGAGAATAATCATTTGCCTTGATATTAAGACAAAACGATTATAAGTGATACTATGCCGGGATATATAACACATAACATTTTTGGAAAAGAAGAATTTAAGAAAATGGAGCAGGAGAATGTAAGGTTAGCAATTAGAAATAACAGAAATGCCTTTAATATTGGGCTGCAGGGACCGGATATATTTTTCTATTTTCCTGCAAGTTTTATGATTAATAAGAAGAATTTAGGCTCAATTATGCATACCAGAAGAACGGGTGAATATATTAATAAAATGCTTGAGTATGTCAATGGATTAGATGAAGAGAAAGATAAGGAAATAGCATTGGCTTATTTCGTTGGATTTTTGGGACATTATTCATTAGATAGAACGTGTCATCCTTATATTTATTGGAAAACAGACAGAATGCATAAGACAAAGGATTACCATGCAAAGCACGTAACTTTAGAAACTGATATTGATTATATTATGTGTAAGCAGTTCTATAAAAGAGAAGTCAGTAAATTTCCATATGGCGAGTTAGTCAAGCTTAACAGAAATCAGTTAGATGTTATTGCAGGATTGCTAAGTTATGCGTTAAATAATACTTTTAGTTATATCAGGTTTAATTATGAATTGGCATATGCTGCTTTATTTAATTTTGGTGTGGTCATTAACCAGATTAAGGATAAAAGCGGAAATAAGACCAAGTTCCTAGGAAAGACTGAGAGAAAAATAATGGGTTTTGAGTATTTTACTCCATTATTTATTCGTGATGATTACAGAATTAAAAATGATGATCCGTTGAATAATAATAAGTGTGAATGGTTTAATCCATGGAAAGAAGAAATTGTAAGTGATGATAGTTTTATAGAACTTATGGAAAAGGCTTCAAATAGATATCAGAGCTTAATTAATTCATTGGGCAATCCGACAGAATTTGCTAAAGAATTGGGAAACAAATCATTCCTTAATGGGTTGGAGCTAGACAGTGATTATAATAAAAACTTGTAAAAATAATATATCTATATAACGTAAAACAGCTAATGGGGGAGCCATTAGCTGTTTTGAGGGGAGTATAAATAATTAATAAGGGGTTATAAGGGAAAGGAACATTTGAAGGGTTATTCCTTTCCACACACATATAATAATATAAATTGTCGAAAAAAGCAAGCACTTTTTTAAAAAATATATTTTAAAAATTTATTGGCTGAAGTGAAAAGTTTATTTCCACTTTAGTTGATATATTTAGCTCTTTATAAAGCGACGCATATTGTCATAGATTATATCCATATATTGTATTTCTGCAATAAATTATTTTAAACATAATCTAACGGAAAATGTAGATACTAATAGAGTAGGTTTTTCCTAATAAATTATATGGAGGTAATTAGAGATGGCAAATAATTATGCTGGCAATTCAAAAAATGATGTAAAGGAAAAGATGAAAAACGGCTACAGTAATTCATATAGCAACAGCTATAGTAACGGTTACAGTAATTCAGGTAAAAACTCAGGTGATAATTCTTACAGTAATTGCCATAATAACAGCTATAGTAATGCAGGAAAGAATTCAAGTGACAACTCATACAGTAATAGCTATAGCAATGCAAGCAAGAATTCAAGTGATAACTCATACAGTAATAGCTATAGTAACAGTTATAGCAATGCAAGCAAAAACTCAAGTGATAACTCATACAGTAATAGCTATAGTAACAGTTATAGCAATGCAAACAAGAACTCAGGCAAAAACTCATATAGCAACAGTTACAGCAATGCAAGCAAGAATGCAGGCAAAAATTCATATAGTAACAGCTATAGTAATTCTTACGATAACAAGGATAAATAGAAATGTTACTATAGATTCAGTCAAGAAGAAATATATAAATAATGCTGAAATAGCCCATATGGTTTGGAAACCATATGGGTTTTCTTCGTATAATATAGTAAAGATGTAAGAAATGAGGATTAGTATGAGAGTTAACAATGGTGTTGAATGGGTAAGTGTAAATGAGTTAAAGCAAATTGTAAATAATAGTAAAATAAATGACTATGAAGTAATAGATTTAAGGGAAAGAGAAGATTATAAGAGGAGACATATCAGGGGAGCAAAAAATATACCATTTGATGAATTTATGAAAATTAATGATTATTCTAAGGTTTTATCAGGAAGAAAAACAGTTATAGTATATTGTGTGAGAGGTGGCAGCAGCATATATGCCGCATATCGTCTGCGAGATAAGGGATACCATGTAAAGAGTCTTATAGGTGGAATGACGGAATATGAGAAATATAGCTGATAAACTATAGGAATGACAAATGTAAAATTAAAGAATTATTAATAGTTAATCCATTGACATAATACTCTTAAATATATAAGATAGAGGTATGTTTTTATTGGAAAATTAATAATAAAGTACCCGGAAATGAGGATTATATGACCAGATATGAATTAATAGCGCCATGTCATTTTGGCTTAGAGGCTGTATTGAAGAAAGAGGTAATAGATTTAGGTTACGAGATTCTACAGGTTGAGGATGGAAGAGTAACATTTGAAGGTGATGAAGAAGCTATATGTCGTGCAAATGTTTTCTTAAGGACAACTGAAAGAATAATGATAAAGGTTGGTAAATTCAAGGCTTATACATTTGATGAATTATTTGAAAAGACTAAGGCTTTAGAATGGGAAAGATTTATACCGGAGGATGGTAAATTCTGGGTAACCAAGGCGAGTTCAATAAAGAGTAAATTATTCAGTACATCTGATATACAGAGACTTGTAAAGAAAGCGATAGTTGACAGATTAAAAGCTAAATATAGTGTTGAATGGTTCAGTGAAAGCGGAAACGAATATCCTATCAGGGTTTTTCTTAATAAAGATGAAGTAACGATTGCATTGGATACTTCAGGGGAATCTTTGCATAAACGTGGATATAGAAAGCTTACATCTAAAGCTCCTATTACAGAGACATTAGCAGCAGCACTTATTATGCTGACACCATGGAATAAGGACAGAATTCTGTTAGATCCATTTTGTGGAAGTGGAACATTTCCAATTGAGGCGGCTATGATGGCAGCTAATATTGCACCGGGAATGAACAGGGAATTTATGGCTGAGAGCTGGACAAACATTATACCTAAGAAGAATTGGTATGAGGCAATTAATGAGGCTAATGATTTGGTAAATGACGATATTAAAGTGGACATTCAGGGCAGTGATATTGATGGAGATATCGTAAAAGCTGCAAGAAAGAATGCAATGGAAGCGGGTGTTGACCACTTAATACATTTCCAGAGGCGACCACTTAGTGAGATAAGCCATGCGAAGAAATATGGCTTTATTATTACTAATCCGCCATATGGAGAAAGAATTGAAGAGAAGAAGAATCTGCCGGAATTATATAGACAGTTAGGCGAGAAATACAGGAATCTTGACAGCTGGTCAGCATATATAATTACTTCATATGAAAATGCAGAAGCAGATATGGGAATTAAAGCAGATAAAAATAGAAAGATTTACAATGGAATGATGAAAACTTATTTTTACCAGTTTATGGGACCAAAGCCACCAAGGAGAAATAGGTCTGTTTAAGATTAAGAATGGAGTAAAAATTGAAAAAGAATGTTCTTATATATACATCTTTAATATTGTTAATAATTGGTTTTATTGTTACATACCACGCTATAGTACCAAAAGAGCATATACGGAAGAATAAAAAGGCACAGGTATATACAAGTGAGTGGAATGGAGCAATTTCGTCAGTTATAAATCAGGCTACGATTGTAGCTAATATTGATTCTAAGCAGTTGAAATCAACTACTAATGGTATCTTTATGTCTGATACACTGACATTAATGATTCCAATCAGAAAGATAAGAGATACATTTGACTGCTCAGTAAGAGAGTATGATGATGATTTTATTCTGATAGAAAAGGGAAGTAATAAAATAAAATTATATACGCAGGCGAGAAAGTGTGAAATCAATGGCGAAATAAGGGAAGCGATAACGAACGTAGAAGAATTAAATGGAACAACTTATGTGCCGGTTGATGTTATATGTCAGACATTTGGATATCAATATAATTTTGACATGAAATTAAATCAGGCAAGTATTATCAGCGATAATCTTGAAGCCAGAAGTATTCCATATAAATATAATTACGAGGACGAAGGACGTGTACCACCTGTCAGTAATCAGGGAAGTCTTGGTACATGTTGGGCATTTGCTTCGCTTACGGCGTTAGAATCATCGTTAATGCCTGAGGAAACATATAGTTTTTCGGTTGATCATATGTCATTATCTAATTCATTTAATTTAGGACAGGAGTCAGGTGGAGATTATGCTATGTCCATGGCTTATCTGCTTGCATGGCAGGGACCGGTATTAGAAAAAGATGACCCATATGGAGATGGGGTGACAACTGAGGGATTAGAAGCTGTTAAACATGTTCAGGAGATACAGATAATCGAGTCTAAGGATTTTGAAACAATTAAGAAAATGATATTCAAATATGGCGGGGTACAGAGTTCTTTCTATGCCTCATCATTAAACAACCATACAGGTAATACTAAATATTATAATGCAGAGACAAATTCATATTGTTACATCGGTAATCAGAAGCCGAACCATGATATTGTAATAATAGGCTGGGATGATAATTATCCTAAGGAGAATTTCAATGCGGATATAGAGGGCGATGGTGCATTTATCTGTAGAAACAGCTGGGGTTCAGATTTTGGTAATAATGGAGACTTTTATATTTCATATTATGATACTAATATAGGAGTTCATAATGTTGTGTATACAAGAGTTGATGATAACGATAATTACGATAGAATTTATCAGACAGATTTATGCGGATATGTCGGACAATTAGGATATGGCGAAGAATCAGCATATTTTGCAAATGCATATACGGCTAAGGAAGATGAGAAGATTATGGCAGTTGGTTTCTATGCGACTGGCATAGATACAGAATATAGTGTATATATCTGCGAGAATTTTCAGGATATTTCCTCGCTTAGTAAACGTTCTGAACCGGTAATGACAGGTAAAGTTAAGAATAGTGGTTTCTATACTATTGATTTAGATAATAGTGTTACGCTGAAGGCAGGTCAGAAATATGCTGTAATTATAAGGATAACAACACCTAATTCAGGAAGACCTGTGGCAGTTGAATATGCTTATAATGAACAGACATCTTCTGTTATCTTAGATGATGGCGAAGGCTATGTAAGTCTTAAAGGTATCACCTGGGAAAATACCGAGCAGAAGAATGGGTGTAATGTATGCCTTAAAGTGTATACAGATAAGCTTACAGCTAATCAATAGCATAAAAGAGGTTAAAGGTTAAAATGAGAATAGCCCTATAAGTTTAGAAAGTGTATACAGTAAAAGCGTTAGAAATATATGCTTAAAAGCAAGTTGAAACATAGTATTTTACGGAGGAAGAATTGGACAAGTACAATGAAAGTATATTGTTAAAAATCGGAATTTTAATAAATACAATATTTATAGTTGTAATTATGTGCATCTACACTGGTGTAAAGTTTAATTTTGACAATATATTTGACAGTAAAAAAAGTAAGAATCAGGATAATATTAATATAATACAAGACGGAAATAATGTGTTTACTAATGATATTAAGACAGTAAATGCAGAGATTGAGGGCAATGTCGAATGTAATCTGCCAGATGGTGTACAAAAGGAAAATTGTAGTATCCAAAAGGATATATTCCATAAGAAGATAGTCATCGCATTTCCAAAGGGTATGTCAGGATATGGACAGGAGAATATAGCAAATAACTATGCAGCAGTTAAAAATGTAGATATAAATATTTCTGATGTTATGGTTAAGGTGGAAATAAGTCTTAATTCAATCAGAGATTGTAATGTAGATTTTAGTAATGGCAAGGTAAGACTTGATTTCTTTAATCCTATGAATGTGGATATGCCTGTTATAGTGGTAGATGCAGGTCATGGCGGAGATGATGTCGGAGCAATTGAAAGTGGTGCCTATGAGAAAAATATTAATCTTACAGTATGTGAGAGATTGAAAGAGATACTTGATAAAGATGATAAGATTCTGGTGTATTATACAAGAGAAGATGATACTTATCCGTCAGTGGAGGAAAGAGTAGATTTTGTAAATGAACTGATGCCTGATTTATTCATAAGTATACATTCGAATTGGTATGAACATAGTGATATATCAGGAACAAGTGTGTTATATAACGTGAAAGATGCAAATGAATTTGGCTCAGAATGGCTTAGTAAAATTATGTGTCAGGAGGTCATAAAGAGCTGTAACACGAATGACAGAGGTGTTGTCGATGGTCATGATATCCATATTGTGAGAAATTCAAAAGTACCGGTTGCTCTTATAGAAATGGGCTTTATGTCGAATGAGGAAGATTTCAGATTATTGACGGGCAAAGAGGGACAGATTAAGCTTGCAAATGGCATTTACAATGGGATAATTCGGTCATTGACAGAACTTGGAAAATATTAGATACTAATAATGTTAAGGTAATAATAAATACTAGAAAATAGTTAGAGAAATAAGCAAAAGTAAAATTAACAAGCCAAAGCAAAATTAACAAGAAAAATTAAGAAATTAAGAAAAGAAAATAATAGAAGAAAGAGGACAGACTTATGATAGACAAGATTATATTTGCAACAACAAATCAGGGGAAAATGGACGAAATAAGAATGATTATGTCGGATTGCAGTATTCCGATTGTGTCATTAAAGGAAGCAGGAATCAAGGCAGATATCGTGGAGGACGGCAAGACATTTGAAGAGAATGCGATTATAAAGGCTAAAACGATTATGGAGATGACAGGTTGTCTTACACTTGCTGATGATTCGGGCTTAGAGATTGATTATATTAATAAAGAACCTGGTGTGTATTCTGCAAGATATATGGGAGAAGATACACCATATGAGATAAAGAATAAGTCATTGATAGACAGACTTGCAGATGCAAAAGGAAGCGAGAGAAGTGCCAGATTCGTATGTGCGATAGCAGCATGTTTTCCGGACGGAAGAACATTTACCACAATAGGAACTATTGAAGGTGAGATAGGATATGAAGAAAAAGGAAAGAATGGTTTTGGATATGATCCTATTCTGTATGTACCTGAATATGGTATGACAACAGGCGAAATGGAACCTGAATTCAAGAACAGTATAAGCCATAGAGGAAAGGCACTTAATAAGATGAGAGAGATATTAAAAGCAGAGCTTAATTAGATTACGGAGGTAAGCATGAAGATATTGATTGTCAGCGATACACACAGACATGACGAGAATCTTGAAATTGTACTTGAGAAAGAAAAGAATATCGATGAATTGATACATTTAGGAGATGTAGAAGGTTCGGAGGATTATATCAGGGCAATAGCAGGATGTCCCTGTTATATGGTAGCAGGAAATAATGATTATTTCAGTATGTTAGACAGAGAAATTATAATGGAGATAGGTAATTATAAGGTAATGTTGACACATGGACATAATTACTATGTATCATTAGGTTATGAAACCATAGAGGCAGAGGCGATAGCACAGGGAATAGATATAGTTATGTTTGGACATACACACAGACCGGTAGTGGAAGTGCTTGATGAGGTAACGATTGTTAATCCGGGAAGTCTTTCTTATCCAAGACAGGAGGGAAAGAGACCTAGCTATATAATAATGATGGTCGATGACAATGGAGAAGTGTCATTTGAAATAAAATATCTGTAGATGTGTGGTAGAAAATGATGGAAAATATTCAATTAAAATAAAATATCTATAGGTGTGTAGTAAAAAATAATGGAGGATATGTGTTATGAAAAAGAATTGGAAGAAGATAACCATAATACTTATGTGTGTTATCATTGCCGGCATAGGATTAGGCTATATAAAGAAGTCTGCGATGAAAGTAACAGGTGAGGAACAGTCGGCTGTAGAAAGCAGGGTACAGCATGCAGCGACAGAGAAGTATAAGGATATGAATTATGGTTTTCTAAAGGAGTATGAGTTTGGAAATGTTGATAATTCAACAGTAAATGCCATATTTGAAAATGTTGAGGCGCTGTTAGAAAGTGATGATCCAAGGTTAAGACAGGGTAATAAGGTAAGAACTCAGGGATATTACGAAGCAGGCGATAAAGGTGGAGCTGTATATTTAATCAGTGACAAGAAAGAGACAGGCGGATTACAGCTTAAAAACGGACTCTATATTAATATCATACCCGATACAATTGATGTTAAAGGCGAGAAATGGTATGTGCTTAGTATAAAACAGTTAGGTGCAAAGGGTGATGGAGAGACACCGGATAATACAATTATCAAAGATGCAGCAGATATTACATCTAAAGTTGTAAGTACCTCGGAAGATGTAGAAAGAGGTATAGTATATATGCCGGAGGGAGAATATAAATGTACCAATAACAGATATTGGTTCGACACACCAGTTAGAAGTAACTGAATTCTATCCATCAACAGCTATAAACAAGAGTGTTGGAAGATGGGAGTCATCAGATGATAGTGTAGTATCAGTAGATAGTAACGGACTTGTTAAGATAAATGGAAGCGGTGTAGCTACCATAAAGGTATATTCAACAGATGAACAATGCTACGCAACTTGTAAATTCTTTGTACAGAGACCGGCACTTACAGAAGTTAAGGCATCTGCTAATAAGAACAGCATAGATATAAGCTGGAATGAAGAACCTAAGGCAGATGGTTATTATGTATATTCATACAACAGAAATACGGACGAATACGACAGGGTAGCTGAATTAAAGACAAATAATCCTAAATATACGGCAAGTGGATTAGAAGCAGGAACAGAATATATCTATAAAGTAGTTTCATTTACTAAGAATTATGGTAATGGAGATATTTATGAATCTGTTGAAACTGTGGTTAAGGAGTCAACATTTGATTATATACCGATTAATTCATATTTTGGCTTACCTAATCCGATAGATTGTCTCGTAGAGGGTGGAGCAGAATCAAATGTATTCTGGTTCTCATATTCTCCATATGAAAATGTGTATGATAAACTTGTAATTAACTGTAAAGCAGAAGATGAGAGCATAGCAAAGGTAGCATCACTTACTAAGGCAGATGATTCACCTAATAAATATAATTACACAATAAAGCCTATATCAGCAGGTATTACTAAGTTAGTTATTTCATCAAATGATAAAAAAGGCGTTACATATGAGATTCCTGTAGGAATATTGCCAAAGGCAGTAGAAAGTTATGATTTTTGCAGCATAAATGGTGTTGCTGAATATCAGAAGCTTACTCTTACATTTGACGGCTTAGAAGATGAATCTAAAATCGACGGATATATGGTTAGAAGAACACAGACAATGATGTTCAGAGATTTAGAATATATTCCTAAACAGGGAAATGGAACAAAATACACATATATTCAGACAAAGGATATTAAAGATGGCGACAGTTACAGATATACTGTTGTTCCTGTATTAACAGATGGTACTAATTATTTCAGAATGTATGATACTAAATGGATAAATGTTACATTCCCAACAGCAATATTAGTAGAAAATATTGATTTGGATAAAGATGTATACAATGTTCCATTAGACAGTACAATGGGAATAAGTGCAAAGATTACACCGGATGATGCATCATATGGTGATTTGATATTTACAATGATGAATTCTAAATTAGCATATGTCGAGCAGAAAGAAACTGTTAATGGCACAAATTATGCTATTATTAATCCTAAAAAAGCCGGCACAACAACAATTGAAGTGGCAGCAGCCGATAACTCAAATGTCAAGAAATATGCAAAAGTAGTTGTTACACCTAAGAAGATTAATTCAATCAATATAGCGCCTATGTCTAACGCAATAAGAATAGTCTGGGAAGGTTTAGATGAGGCTGACGGATATTTTGTTTACAGATATAATGCCACAACAGGTAAATGGGATACCGTCGGAGATGTCGGAACAACTGAATTCATTGATACAGGCTTAGAAAATAATACAAACTACAGATATAAGGCAGCAGGCTATATTGTATCAGATAATGAGAAATATGCAGGAAGCATAAGCGAAGATATTAATGCAACAACTTTCTTAGGCTCATTTGACATACCTGTATCAGGTTATGAGGGCATATATGATGGAAATGAGCATAATGCGGTAATATTTGGAGCTGATGTGGCAGATAATAAGATTATGTATAGCCCAGACGGTAAAAACTGGATTCAGGATATGCCGGTTGTTAAATATGTTAAAGATACAAAGACAATCTATATTAAAGAGATTAAGAGTGATGAAAGTGAGTACATTACCTCAGTAAATGCTAATGTTAAAAAGGCAGCAGTAACACCGAATATGCCATTAGCAACTCTGACAGTAGATAATAAGATTAATAATGTAGATATGATAATTCTTGATGCTGGCTGGGAATGGCAAAAGGGCGAAAATGCATTTACATTAGAAGCGGGTAAGACTACGGTAGCCACAGCAGTGTATATTGGTGATGATAAAGGCAATTATGAAATAGAGACCATAGATATTGCAATTACAAGAGCCGCTTGTAAGTTATCGAACACAACACTTAAAAATGAAATTGCAGCCACATGTACTATGCCGGGATACACAGGCGACTATGTATGTAATGAATGCGGCGAAGTGGTAAAAGCAGGCAGTAAGATAGAGGCTTTCGGACATAAGTGGAACAATGGTGAGATTATTAAGGAAGCCACTAAGACAGAAGAGGGATTAAGATTATATTTATGTACAGTATGTAATGAAGAAAAATATGAGACAATCCCAAGGTTAGAAGATGAGAGTACAACACCTGAGGAAAGCAGTTCGCAAGAAACAACACCAGAAGAGACAACATCGGAAGAAATAACATCGGACGAGACAACACCGGAAGAGACAACATCGGAAGAAATAACATCGGACGAGACAACACCAGAAGAAACAACCTCGGAGGAAACGACATCAGAGGAAACGACATCAGACGAGACAATATCAAATGAAACAACAAAGAATAATAATTCTAATGGTTCTTCAATTGGTGGTAATAATAACAATGGCAATATTAATTCTGATAATACAAATAAAGGCAATACCATAAATCATAATAAAGATTCAAAGAATGGTAAGGCTAATAAGAGTGAAAGAGTTAAAACAGGTGATAATGGAATTATAGTAATAGCCGGTGTTATATTATTAAGTTCTATATCAGGAATTATTTATTCGATAAGCAGAAAGAGAAAAATTAATTCCTAAATTATTCAAATATTGGCGTGCCTAAGCGTTAGGCGCGCCAATAATATTTTAATAGATTTATATAGAATATAAAAGTTTGTGTTAGTATTCTATAGATTTAGTATTTTATAATTGATTTTAAATTGTTTGATAAATTATAAAATGCTGTTCAAATGCCTCTTAAATAGGATAAAAAAGGCTTTCAAAAAGTGATAAAAAATTTTTTGAAAAAACTTTTGAAAAAATTTAAAAAAAGTGTTGACAAAATAGCATATGGCTAGTATAATTACTCTTGCGTTGTTGAGAGACAAGAAAAACAAATACAGCAACGGGGTGTGGCTCAGCTTGGCTAGAGCGCTTGATTTGGGATCAAGAGGTCGCAGGTTCGAATCCTGTCACCCCGACTCGTATGCGGGTGTAGTTCAATGGTAGAACACTAGCCTTCCAAGCTAGATACGTGGGTTCGATTCCCATCACCCGCTTTTGCATTGGAAAATTTCAATGTAATATATAAGATATATGTGTCCATAGCTCAGCTGGATAGAGCAACGGCCTTCTAAGCCGTGGGTCGGGGGTTCGAATCCCTTTGGGCACATTTTTTTCTGGGATAAATCCTGGAAGAGCTATGGTGGGTATAGCGCAGTTGGTTAGCGCGCCAGATTGTGGCTCTGGAGGCCCAGGGTTCGAATCCCTGTATCCACCCTTTAGTTAGGAAGTGCTACGAGTAAAAGGTAGTGGTTGCTAACTTTTTTATTTTATAGGAAAATATTGGGCTATCGCCAAGCGGTAAGGCACAGGACTTTGACTCCTGCATTACGTTGGTTCGAATCCAACTAGCCCAGCTTAAGGTAGAAGTACATTCATAAGTGTACTTCTATTTTTTTACTTACTAGGATTAGGGTGTCAAAAGGTTTATAACCTTTGATATGAATTTGTACCTTGAAAACTTAACACGATATGTAAA